>JADFIM010000032.1 GCA_022566725.1 Planctomycetota bacterium | reverse complement strand
TCGCCACCGGCGAACCGCTGCCAGGCGATGTGGATACGGTCATCCCCCATGAGAAGAGCGATCGCGGCGATCCCGTTCGCTTCGCCGTTGACTCGATCCAACGGGGCCAGGCCGTTCACGCGCGCGGGGCGGACGCCAGGCGGGGCGAGACGCTGGTCGCCCCCGGTACCGTGCTGCAAGCCCAGCACCTGGGAATCGCAGCCGCCATCGGCCAAACGCAATTGGTGGTGGCGTGCTCTCCTGCGACGACGGTGCTGACCTCCGGCGATGAGGTGAGGCCGGCTGGAGAGTCGGTCGCAAACCATCAGATCCGCAACACCAATGCTCCCATGGTCTGCGAGCTGCTTCGCCGCATCGGGGCCGAACCATTGAAGCACCAACACGTCGCCGACAGCGCCGAGGCGACGGCCGAGGCTGTTGCGGCCGCCCTGGAGCAATCCGATCTGGTCATCACCGTCGGCGGAATCAGTGCCGGGGAACGCGACTACTTTCCCCAAGAGTTCCGGGCGCACGAAGTCATCATCTCCTTGCACAGCGCCGCCATTCAGCCGGGCCGACCGATCCTGGTGGGTCGTCATCGGCACGGCGTAGTAGTCGTCGGCCTGCCAGGCAATCCCGTCTCGGTCCTGGCGTGCATGTGTTTGTTCTGCTGGCCGATCGTGCGGGTGATGCTGGGGTTGGACGCGACACTGCCCTGGCGAGACGTCGAGCTCGTCGAGGAGGTGAAGCCGAACCCCCATCGCCGAGCGTTTCGGCCGGCCGTCCTCGTTGGTGCTACCCGGGCCAAAGTGCCCGATTGGGCCGGCTCCGGCGACTTAGCCCACACCGCCACCACTGACGGGCTGCTCGAACTGCCGGTGCAGGCTGAGCCGGTTCAAGCCGGTGCCCGACTTCGCTTCCTGCCCTGGCCGTGAAATGAAGCAAACGCCTTTCCAGAAACTCCAATAGCCGCGGGCGGCAGCCCGCGGATCGTACGGAACCGCATCGCGACCAGGCGTGCTCACCTCGCCCTTCCGGGCGAGGCTATTGGCCAACACCGAGCGACGAAGCGCATAATAGTGCCACGATGCGCTGTGAAATACTGTTGTTCGCGCAACTGGCCGACGTGATCGGGACCGACCGTTTGGCGATCTCCCTGCCGGAGGGAGCCACCGTCGCCGATGCGCTAGCGAAAGTAGCGAATGATCACGAAGCGATCGCGTCTGTGCGCAGCACTCTTGCCCTGGCGGTCAACGAGCGCTATTGCTCGCCGAGCAGGGCCCTTTCCGATGGTGACACCATCGCGCTGATTCCACCCGTCAGTGGCGGGTAATGTTGCCGGTAAGCGGACCCAAGTTTAGCCGCGGGTCGAAGACCCGCGCGACGTTTCGCGCGCCGCTCTTCGAGCGGCGGCTAAACAGGCAACCGCTCACCGTCGGCCGAACTGTTTGTCCAGGTCCGCGATAGTCAGTCGCAGTGTGGTGGGTCGTCCATGGGGGCAGGAGCTTGCCCGCTCGACGGTCTCGCGACACCGCAGCAAATCGGCCAGCTCCTCTTGGGAAAGCCGATCGCCCGCTTTGATGGCGGCTTTGCAGGCCATCATGTCCAAGGTCTCGTGCAACGCCGCTTCAGCATCCTCGTTCAGGCCCTCGTTGGCTGCCTTGTCCAGCAGGTCGATGATGAATTCGGCGGGGTCAACACGCCGCTCAAAGAGAAATGACGAGAAGCCGTGCACGGCGATCGCCGATGGTCCGATCGCTTCCGCTTCAATGCCGATCCGCTCCAGCAGCGGCCGCAGTTGCCCAAGCAGCTCAACCTGCGCCGGATCGACCTCGATCGTCGCCGGCATGAGCAGCCGCTGCGATTCGAGATTGCCCTTACCGACCGCTTGCTTGAGCCTTTCGAACATCACCCGCTCATGCAAAGCGTGCTGATCGATAATGAGCAGGCCCTGCTCATCCTGAGTGACGATGTAGCTTGAATGCACCTGCAACACATCCGTGACCGGCCGGATCATCGGCAGAACCTCGATCTCCCCGCTCGCAGCGGCGCTAATGGCGGCAGATTCAGTTTCCTCGGCGGCAAGCAGCTCGGGCGCGTCCGCCGCCAGCGCCTGCTTGACCTCGCTATAGACAAAGCCCTTCTGGGTGGGATCGAGTCGGCGAAAATACTCGACGAACTCAGCGGTAGATGCTCGGCGGGCGGAGGCCGATTGGCCGGCCGCCCCGCTGCCGAATGCCGGCATCGGAAGCGTTAAGGATGAAGATGCACCGATTGGTTGCAGATCAAACGCGGGCGTCAAATCGGCTTTCCGCAGACACTGGCGGACCGCCGAAAGAACCGCACCATGGACGATGCCCTGGTTGCGAAACCGCACTTCAGCCTTGGCCGGATGCACGTTGACATCCACCTGACCCGGATCCATCTCCAGAAACAGCACAATTGTCGGATAACGGGTCGGATCGATCAGTCCGCGGTAGGCCTCCTTGATCGCATGATTGATCGACCGATCAGAGATCGCCCGGCCGTTGAGAAACACCTGTTGATGGCGAGCAGTCCCGCGAGCGATGTCTGGTTTGCCCACCACACCCCGGATAGAAACGCCCCGGTCGTCGGCGAGAATTTCCAGCAGGTGCTCTTGCAGGTGGGGCCCAAGGATGTCGAACACGCGCTGATTGGCGGTGTGACAAGCCGTCGCCTCGATCGTTTGTTTCCCGTTGACGTGCAGGGTAAAACTGATTTGCGGATGGCCCAGCGCAAGCGACTGGACGGTCCGAGTGATCCGGGCCGCTTCGGTGGGCTCCGTTCGAAGGAATCTGCGACGGGCGGGCGTGTTGTAGAACAGATTGCGGACCACCACGCAGGTTCCGGGCGGTCCGGGTGCTGGACGCGGTGAGCCGATGTGATCGCCCTGGGCTTCGATACGCCCAGCCTCCTGGGCATCCCTCGGCCGGGAAACGAGCGACATCCGGCTCACCGAGGCAATCGACGCGAGTGCTTCGCCACGGAATCCCAGGGTCGCAATGGATTTGAGATCGTCGGTGGTGTCGATCTTGCTGGTCGCGTGCGGGGCGATGGCCAGAGCCAGCTCATCCAACGGAATCCCCACACCGTCGTCGGTGACTTGGATCAGATCGCGCCCGCCGTTGTCAACCGCAACGTCGATGCAGGTGGCGGCGGCGTCGATCGCGTTTTCGATCAGCTCCTTGACCACGCTGGCCGGCCGCTCGACCACCTCACCGGCGGCAATCTGATTCACGACCAGCGGCGGTAAACAATGAATCGGCATGGCCAGGATTCTAACTCGGCTCGGATTCAGCGGTGGCACATTCGCCCCCCGGCAAGCCGGGGGCTATCTGTGGGGATTCACCTATGGCACATGGCTCATAGCTCATCGCTTCGGTCCACCGCAGCGCAATCGGCATCGGTCGGCCACGACCGAAGGATCGAGCGGTGACCTTGAGGATCAGCGCTGCCTGGTCGCGCTTATATTGGGCGCGGTCGATCATGCTCACCGTTTCGCGGACAAGCCGGGCCTCGATGTCGGTCTCGTCAATGATCTGCGGCACGGATTGCTCCAGCTCGATGTAACGCTCGACGATCAGGTCGAGAGTCTCGTAGGGCGGCAGTGTGTCCTGGTCGAACTGATGGGGACGCAGCTCTGCGGACGGTGGCCTGGTCAGCGAACGCTGAGGTATGGGCGGCTGGGCAAAGCCGCAGTCAACATGATGGGCGTTGATCCATCGGGCCAGGGCGTACACACGCGTCTTGACCACATCACCGAGCACCGCCAAGGCGCCGCACATGTCCCCATAGATGGTGCAATAGCCGCTGGCCAGCTCGGACTTGTTGCCGGGGGCCAGCACCAGGGCGCCGGTGGCGTTGGCGAACGCCATCAACAGCAGGCCACGCAGACGAGCCTGGATGTTCTCATCGGTGACCCCGCCAGCCTGCTCGCGCAAGGAAGCCGCCAGCGCGTCCTGCACCGCCAGGTGTGTCGACTCGATAGGAACCGTCTGGCAACGGGGTAAGGCGAGGTTCGTCGCCAGCTCCATCGCGTCTTCCAACGACGCGGCGGACGAATGGCGCGATGGCATCATCACCCCCAGGACGCCTTTCGGGCCCACAGCGGCGGCCGCAATGCAGGCGGTCACCGCCGAGTCGATGCCGCCTGAGAGTCCGATGATCACCTTGTCGTTGGAGGTCTTGCGACAATAGTCGGTGACGCCGAGGACCAGAGCGTGGAATAGCTCAGACATCGGTTCGACAGCGAAGCCCACGGACTCCAGTCCGTGGGCTTCCATCGGAACCTCAATTGTTTGTACCTGCTCTACCCACCCCGGTAACATGACCGCGATGGAGCCATCGGCGGCGACAACCATCGATCGGCCGTCAAAGATCAGATCATCGTTGGCCCCGACCTGCTGAACCGCGACGATCGGAAGCTTGTGCCTGGTCGCAGCAGCACGCAACTGCTCCAGATGGCGCTGCCACTTGCCCAGGACGAATGGGTTGGCATTGAGACTCAGAAGCACATCGCACCCCAGCGCCGCCGTCTCCTGCACCGGATCAATCGGGTAGCTTCGCTCGGTTCGCACATCCTCCGCCCGCCAGAGATCCTCGCAGATCAGAAGTCCGAGGCGCCCCCCAGCCGCTTCAACCACGCAGGGTTGGTCGCCGGGATCGAAGTATCGGTCTTCGTCGAAGACGTCGTAGCCGGGCAGCAGTCGCTTGTCGTACACGGCGACCACTTTCCCCGCCCGGCAGACGGAAACACTGTTGCGAAGTGGGCGGGTTCCACCGGGGCATCGGCGGGGATGGCCGACAATCACGAGCAGATCGCCGGCGTGACGGGCGATCTCGCCCACGGCCTGTTCACACGCCTCGACCACGCCCGCTCGAAAGAGCAAATCCCTGGGCGGATAGCCGATCAGGCCAAGCTCGCCGGCCACAAGCACCTCCGCCCCGTCGCGGCGCGCCTGGTCAATCGCTTGAAGCACGAGGCGGGTATTGCCGGCCACGTCGCCGACGGTCGGGTTGAGCTGAGCCAAGGCCAGGCGCATCACCGGCTGATTGTAGGGGTAGCCGGGACGTTACGCGTCGCGGTACCGGCGGGCGTAACCCGCCGGCTAGACCCTAATACACGATGGCGCTGGCGCCTTCGATCGCCTCGATCACCTGGCGAACGCTGAACGGCTTGCGAAGGGCACCGTCGAAGCCCTGGTGAAGCAGCTGCGCGGTTTGGCCGTCGGTGAGCTTGCTACTCATCGCGATGAGCTTCGTCACTTGCAGGTCCTCGTTCTCAGTCATCACCGAATGGACCTCCCGACCGTCCCCATCGGCCAGATGGATGTCCAGCAGCATCACATGCGGGCGGAACCGCTCGCATTCCAGGCCCGCGGCGAACGCGGTGCGGGCTGTTCGAACCTCGTAGCTGGTCTGCTCGCTGAGTATTCGCTGGAGGGTTTCGACGACCTCATCCTCGTCATCCACGATCAGGACCCGAGTACTGCCGCTCATGAGGCCATCCATGGGAATGCCATGGCTCTTCATGAACTTCAACAAGCTGCCCACGGGGATGCGACGATCTTTGGAGCCGGGAATGCGGTATCCGCGCAGCTGGCCGGAATCGAACCACTTGCTTACTGTGCGCGACGCCACGTTGCAGACCTTGGCGACTTCTCCGGTGGTCAATACATCCTTCTCGAAGGGATTCATACCGGACCTCGCAACTGAAGAAGCCGGACGGTCGGCAGCAACCGCATCGGCCGACCCTCTGCATTTCGATCGGTTCGATCACAACCCAAGTTGACCGACCCAGTTGGAAATCCACCCCAAGCTGCAAAAGATTGGCCGGTCGAAGCGCAACCGCGGTCATATAAACAGTGCGTTAATGACCCATCGCATCCGGCTAAGCTCTTGAGTCAGCCGCTTCAACGGTCACGTCGGAAGCGCTTATCGGGCGACGAGGGCTTGGGCATCGGCCAGGAATGCCTCAATCTGCTCAGGCAGCGTATCGAAACTGCACATCAGTCGAAACAGCTTCCAGGCCGGATCCCCAAAGGGGTAGTAGGCATGTCCATGGTCCCGCAGAGCCGCATCGGTCTGCGGCGGCAACGTCACGAACACCGCGTTCGCCTCGGCCGGAAACCGCAGTTCGTAGCCCAATCGGCGCAGGCCGTCGGCGAGCCTCGAGGCCATGCGGTTGGCATGCCCGGCATGCTTCAGCCAAGTATCGTCCCGCAGGGTGGCCGCAAAGGGGGCGCTCACGAAACGGTGCTTGCTGAGCAGGTGCCCGGTACTCTTGCGGTGAAAGGGAAACGCTGCGGTCGCCGCCTCGAACGCCTTCCCATCGCCTTGGGCAAACAACAACACCGCTTCACCGAAGGCCAGTCCATTCTTGGTTCCGCCGAAGCTCAGGGCATCGACGCCGGCCTCGACGCTCAGCTCGCGCGGATGGCACCCAAGGGCCGCCACCGCGTTGGCGAACCGAGCTCCATCCACGTGCATCCGATATCCCGCATCGTGGGCCGCCTCACACAACGCAGCGAGCTCGGCCGGGGTGTACACGGTGCCGAATTCCGTCGGATTGGAGACGGTGACCACACCCGGTTGGGGCTGATGGACGTCGCCCCGCGTGTGGACGCCGATGCCGGCGATGTCCGACGGTTGAAGCTTGCTGGACTCGGTTCGGACCTGGACGGTCCGGCAGTGGGTGATCCGCTCCGGGGCGGTTGACTCATCATCGTTGTAATGGCTGTGGACGTGGCAGAGCACCTGCTGCCAGGGCTCGGTCAGCGACGCAATGGCCAGCGTGTTGGCGGCGGTGCCGGTCGCCACAAACCACACGCCGGTCCGGGAACCAAAGATTCTTCGGAACTCGGCCACGGCCGCGGCGGTGTGCTCATCATCCCCGTAGGCGATGCAGTGACCGTCGTTGGCCTGGATGATCGCCCCCAACGCCTCGGGGCACAGCCCGGCATTGTTGTCGCTACGAAAGCTCGCCACGCAGAGAGTGTATCGGCGGTTACATCACCACATCACCTCGCCCAATAGCCTCGCCCGGAAGGGCGAGGGGTTCACCTGCCGGCTGCTGCCATGCCACGTTGCAGAAACTCACCGTTGCTGGCTGCTGATTCACCCATTTGCGTCTACGCTGTATGGCATCTGCAATGGCCGCGCAGGAACCAGCGATGATCGAGCAGCTTGAATCCGCGGATGCCCTGCTGATCGTGGACGTGCAGAACGACTTCTGCCCGGGAGGGGCGTTGCCGGTGGCCGAGGGCGACCAGGTGGTGGCGGTGCTCAACCGCTGGATCGAGCAGGCCGAGCGCACCGGAGCAACGATCGTGATGACGCGCGACTGGCACCCACCGAACCACTGCAGCTTCACCGACCAGGGCGGACCCTGGCCGATGCATTGCGTTGCGGGCACCCCCGGTGCGGCCTACCACCCCGACCTCCGCATCCCGCGACAGGCCATATATGTGGATAAGGCCAGGGACCCCGACCGCGAGTCATATTCCGGCTTCGGCGGCACCGGCCTGGCCCAGCGGCTGCGGCTGGCGGAGGTCCAGCGGGTTTGGGTGGGCGGATTGGCCCTGGACTACTGCGTCAAGGCCACCGTCCTCGACGCCGTGGCCGAAGGCTTTGAAGTCCACCTGATTCTGCCGGCCACCCGGCCGGTCAACATCCATCCGGAGGACGGCCACAAAGCCCTGGACGAGATGCAGCAGGCCGGCGCCACGATCGAAAGGAACTCGCCGTGACCACGCGGAACGCCTGGGTCAACGACGCCAATGCCGCCCTGCTCACGGATCTCTATGAGCTGACCATGCTCCAGGCCTATCTCGAAGAGAGCCTGGACCGGCAAGCCGTCTTCGACCTGTTCGTGCGGCGACTGCCGGCCAACCGCAACTACCTGATCGCCTGTGGTCTCGACGACGTCCTGCGGTATCTGGAGACGTTGCACTTCACGGCCGACGCGTTGGAGTATCTGGCCTCACTCGGCCAGTTCTCCAAGGAGTTCCTCGGCTGGTTGGGGGCCTTTCGCTTTGACGGCGACGTCTACGCGGTGGCGGAAGGCACGCCGATCTTCGCCGATGAACCGATACTGGTGGTCGTCGCGCCGCTGCCGCAAGCCCAGTTGGTTGAGACGTTTCTCCTCAATCAGATCAGCTTCCAAACCATGATCGCGTCGAAGGCGGCCCGGGTGGTGACGGCCGCCGCCGGGCGTGACGTTGTCGAGTTCGGCTTACGGCGCCTCCACGGGACAGACGCAGGCATGAAGGCGGCCCGGGCGTGCTTTGTCGCCGGCGCTACCTCCACCTCCAACGTCCTGGCCGGCCAGGTCTACGGGATTCCCGTGACCGGCACCATGGCGCATAGCTACATCGAAGCCCACGATGCCGAGCTTGATGCGTTCCGGGCGTTCGCATCGGTGTTCCCCCAGGCGATCCTGTTGGTGGATACCTACGACACCCTTGGCGGCGTTGGCAACGTGGTGCGGCTCGCCAAAGAGCTGGGCGATGACTTTCAGATTCGTGGCGTTCGCCTCGATTCGGGCGACCTGGTCCAACTGGCCAAGGCGTCGCGCCGCACACTGGATGAAGCCGGGCTGCACAACGTGGGAATCTTCGCCAGCGGATCATTGGATGAGTATGCCGTGGCCGATTTGGTGGCCAAGGAGGCGCCGATCGCCGGCTTCGGCGTCGGCACCCGCATGGGCATTTCCGCCGACGCGCCTTTCCTGGATAGCGCCTACAAGCTCGTCGGATATGCCGGCCGGGCCAGGATGAAGCTATCAGCCGAAAAGTCGAATCTGCCCGGGCAAAAGCAAGTATGGCGCATCGAGTCCGGCTCGCAGGCGTCGCACGACATCATTGGGTTGCACGATGAGGGCATCGACGGCCGGCCGCTGCTGTCCAAGGTCATGCAGGCCGGGAAGCGATTGCCCGCGAGCCACCGCAGCCTGCCGCATATACGCGAACACGCCCACACGGAACTGGCGAAACTGCCCGATCGTCTGACTTCTCTGGATGCGGCCCAGCCGCCCTACCGTGTCGAGTTGAGCGCCCAACTGCAGGGCCAGATCGATCGACTTCGCCACGATCTCGAACCTGTCGGCGGGTAGTGCATATCCGCCGGCCAGGCCGCGGGCGGTGTCCGCGAGGGATCTCGGCCACCCACGATTGCATCGGCGGTCGCGTGGGCTGTGCATCGGCGCGGGAACAAGCCCCGCGGCGAAACGGCCCGGGTCCGTCACACCCTCGGGCCGGCGGCGCGAACGTCCGCGGCGATGTCGTACTTCGTGTCGTTCTCGCGAAACAACGTCGCAAGCTCCTTCGCCTTGACGTCGTACGCATCCTTGTCCGCCCAGGTGTTGCGCGGAGAGAGCACTTCGCTCGGCACGTTCGGGGCGGCTTGCGGCATGTGCAGGCCAAAGATCGGATGCGTTTCGTACTTTACATCGCGCAGTGAGCCATCGAGGATGCCGGTAACGAAGGCCCTCGTGAACGCGAGCTTGAATCGCTCGCCGACGCCGTATGGCCCGCCGGTCCAACCGGTGTTGAGCAGCCAGACATCGGTATCGTGTTGCTCGATGCGCTTTGCCAGCCATTGAGCGTAGACCATGGGCGGCCGGGGCAGGAACGGCCCGCCGAAGCACGGGCTGAAGCTCGGTTGCGGCTCGGTGACGCCCGCTTCGGTGCCCGCCAGCTTGCTCGTGTAGCCGTTGATGAAATAGTACATCGCCTGCTCGCGGCTCAACCTGCTCACCGGCGGCAGCACGCCAAAGGCATCCGCAGCGAGGAAGATCACGTTTCGGGGGTGAGCACCCACCGACGGGATCACCGCCCCGGGGATATAGCTGACCGGATAGGTCACCCGCGTGTTTTCGGTCTTCTCATCCGAGTCGTAGTCCGGCTGGCGGGTCACCGGGTCGAGCACCACGTTCTCCAGCACCGACCCGAATCGGATTGCATCCCAAATCTGCGGCTCGCCTGTCCTGGAAAGGCAAATGCACTTGGCGTAACAGCCGCCTTCAATGTTGAAAATCCCCCGGTCGGACCAGCCGTGCTCATCGTCGCCGATCAGCGGACGGTTCTCATCGGCCGAAAGCGTCGTCTTCCCCGTGCCCGAGAGGCCGAAGAACAGGGCCACGTTGCTCGGATCGGCTTGATCCACGTTGGCCGAGCAGTGCATCGGGAACACGCCTATCGCCGGCAGGTCGTAGTTCATCGCAAAGAAGATCGACTTCTTGATCTCGCCGGCGTACCGGGTGCCGAGGATGACGACCTTGCGCTGTTGAAGGGACTGGAGGATCGCCACCGGCGAATTCAGCCCGTACCGCGCGTAGTCGGTCAGCCGAAGATTGCAGGCGTTGATCACCATCCAATCCGGCTCGAAGCTGCCCAGCTCATCAGGGGGCAAATTGATGAACAGCGTTTTGGCGAACAGGCAATGCCAGGCTTCCTCGGTGATGACCGAGACCTTGAGGCGATACTCCGGATCGGCGCCGGCGTAACCGTCAAAGCGAAATAGCTCGCTCTTGTGGGCAAGATGCTCGACGGCGAGATCCTCGAGCGCGGCGAATGTGTCGGGCGCGATCGGCTGATTGACTTTGCCCCAGTCGATCGAATCGTGGACGGCCGGCGTATCTTCGAGGAACTTGTCCTTGGGGCTGCGGCCGGTACGATCGCCGGTATCCACATTGATCGCCCCGTTGGCCGCGAGCACTCCTTCTCCGCGCCCAATCGCCATCTCAATCAAACGGGCGCTGGTCAGATTGCGGTGAATCGTGGCCTTGCCGAAGTCCAGGGCCCTGGATACGGATGCGGTGGTCATGGCGGAGCTCATCAACCAAGCGAGCTATCGAGCCGTCGCCGGGCATACGACTCACGACGGGGAAGATGCATCCTAGCACATCCGGTCTTGACGACCCAGCAGCGGCGCGTTGACCATGGCGCGGGCAATCTATCTATACTGTGCCGACCCCATACGCCGTGGTCTTGGCGATGGCGGCCGTAGCTCAGTTGGTTAGAGCACCTGGTTGTGGTCCAGGGGGTCGTGGGTTCGAATCCCATCGGTCGCCCTTTCCCAAGAGAGGCCTGAGGCCGCTTGCGGCTTCGCGGGTGATGCACGCAGAACATCAACGGTCCTCGCAATCCTGCAACCCCACCCTCCCGGGCGAGGCTATTGCCTATTGGCCAACCCACGCGTAGCTGCACTCGGGACACTTCGGCCCCGGCGAGGGGCCCTTGGCATAGCCGCAGCGTTCGCAGTGGGTCTCCCGCCACAGCCGATGCTTCTTCGACATCAATGCGATCACGACCCCGGGCCCGGCGAGCCACAGCGTGGCGATGACTGCCAGACAAAGGGCAAAGAACGTCCCTGCAAAACAGTAGCAATCCGTCCGCCGCCGAACCATGATGTCCAGCGGCAGCACGACGAGAACTTCAAGCAACGTTCCGCCCACCAGCAAGCCGACGATCCGGCCAAGCGCGCGATCCGCCCAGATGCCGCGGCTGAAAACCAGCAAGATCCCGGACCAAAAGCCCCAGCTGCCGACCAGTGCGGCCACCAGCACAGTCATGGCAAGGGTGTCGTCCAGATCAAGGCTGGCTTCCAGAACAGTCTGCACGAACTCGATAACCCCCAGCATCAGCGCGAAGGTCAACATAGCCGCAACTGCCGCGGCAATAACAAGGCTCAGGAGCAATGACATCGACCGCTCGCCACGTGGTGGCCGCTTGCTGAACATTGGAATCAAGAAGACCGCCTGTGTCACCACGATGACCACCGCCGGGATGCCGAACATGGCCCACCATTCATCCTTGCCGATCGCGGCCAACACTTCGGAGGGGTACTGCGCCCAGTCGATAGAGGTCCGATCCTCGACCGCAATGGCGCCGATCACCACCGTTGTGAGCACCATCAGCGCGAAGGTGTAGATGGGCACGGCAACAACCAGCAGCAGCCATCGTTGTCGCATCGCCGACACCTCACCGTGAAAGGACCCGCGTCGCGGCCATGGCTTGTCGCTCTCCTTCCCGGGCGAGGCTATTGCCTATTGGCCAACCCACGCGTAGCTGCACTCGGGACAGACCGGCCCCGGCGACGGGCCCTTGGCGTAGCCGCAGTTGGCGCAATGGTGCGATAGCCAGGCGCGGCGGCGCTTGGAGGTCACGGCCAGGACGATGCCCGGCCCCGTCAGCCACAGCAGGGCCAGCACCGCCAGCCAGGTGCCATGGAACGATGCGGTCGCGCAGTAGCATTGGCCACGATACCGCACCAACAGATCCACGGGGATGATCACCACCATCTCAGCGATTGTCCCGCCCAGCAGCAGCCCGACGAGGCGCCCGGGCGTGGTCCGATGCGGCCGGCGGCGGGAGAAGATCGCCAACAGCGGCGTCCAAATCAGCCAGGAACACGCCAACACCGACAGCACGACGGTGGTCAATGACCAGTAGGCGTCGTATTCCCTCGCTTCGCCTCGAAACAGCAGCCCCACAACATCGGTCAAGGCCAGGATCATCGCGGTCATCCCCAGGGCGCCGACGAACGCCGCCCCGATTAGGCTGGGCAGAAGCGGCCGGCCGTCTCGCGCCACCCTCACACGCACATCAAACAGCGGAACAATGAATAGGTATTGCGTTGTCGCAATGAGCAATCCCGGTACAACGCCAATCATCCACCATTCCGGCTGCTCAACCCACGACCAATGGAAATCAATCTCCGACCAGGCCTCTATCGGGTGGTACACGAGCAGCCACAGAAGTATGCTGAGAAAGCTCAACAGCAGGACGTAGAACGGGAAGCCGATCAGCAGCAGGACTGTACGTCGCTTTAGCATCGCTCATCACGATACACTGCCAACGTGAACGTTGCCCTCGTCCAGTTCGACATTGCCTGGGAGGACAAGCCGGCCAACCACGCCACGATCGAGCGGATGCTCATCGAGGCCGGCGTTGAACCGGGGGCCTACGTGCTTCTGCCGGAGCTCGGCGACACGGGCTTCAGCTTCAATTTGGACAAAATCGCCGATGACCAGACGCTGATCTGGGCCACATCGCTGGCCAGGCGGCTGGGTATCTGGCTGCAACCCGGGTTCGCGGAGCGGTCAGAGGACGGCAAGGGCCGCAATTGCGCTGCGATCATCTCGCCAACGGGCGACGTGCTCGGTATCTACCGCAAGGTCCATCCGTTCAGCTATGGCAAGGAGGCTGAACATTACACGGGCGGCGGGCAGGTATTGATTCGATCCTGCGGCGGCGCAGCGGTGTGCCCGATGATCTGCTACGACCTGCGGTTCCCGGAGCTGTGGCGGATCGCCGCTACTGCCGGGGCCGAGCTGTATACCACGGCCGCCAATTGGCCGGACGCCAGACAATCACATTGGCGGGCCCTGCTCATCGCTCGCGCGATTGAAAACCAGGCGTTCGTTGTGGGCGTCAACCGCGTTGGGTCGGACCCTCATTTGCACTACGTCGGCGGATCGATCATCGTCTCGCCGAAAGGTGATGTGGTTGCTGAAGCCGGCTGTGAGCCGATCGTGCTGACCGCCCAGCTCGATCTCGACGCGCTGCGTCGGTGGCGCGACCAGTTTCCGGCGCTACGCGACCTCCACCGCGAGCTTCTGGGAGCGATCCCAGTCGATGCGTCGGAACCTTGATTCCTCGATGCCTCGATGCCTTGGTGCCTGAGGCGCGGCCTGGCGGCCGCGGCTAAACTTCGGCGCCTTGGTGCCTTCTTTCCCTCTGTGTCTCGATCGTGAATCCTCCTTGACCAGCGTCCTCGGCTCGCTTGACATCCGCATGTCGCGCCGTAGCCTTGAGCGTGGCTCGGTTGAGAGCTGAGCAACGCGGCGAGGTAGCTCAGCATGGTAGAGCACCGCACTGAAAATGCGGGTGTCGGCGGTTCAAATCCGCCCCTCGCCATTGGAAAGAACCCCGCCTTCACGGGGCTTTTGTTGTTTGGGCCTTCGGCGAGACTAGGGCGGAAACTGGGTCGGGTGGAAGCTGGGTGACGGACTCCGCCGGCGCGGTGCGCCCCTCGGTCAGCCGTCGCTTTCGATTTCTTTGCGCAGCTTCTCGAACTCAGCATCGAAGTTAGCACGTGTGATGGCCGCCCGGGCAGCAACATCTGCTCGTGCCTGGGTGGGCGCATGCTTGCCATGCTCGGTCTTCTCCGGCCGTGGATACCCTTTGTGCTTCAGGGTTTGACCCGGTGTCACGGCGCCGCGCTTGTGCTTCGGGACCTGCCTTGGAACATTGGCGGGCCCGGCGTGTTCCGAAGCGTCCGTTTGCACCTTGTCGTGGCGTCGCTGGGTGCCGGCACGTCGATGTCGGAGGGCGCGTTGCCTGGCGTCGGCGCGCCAGCGCTCAGCACGCTCTTTCTGGACCGCAGCATGCTCGTGCGCTTCGGATCGCCGATCCCCGCCGGCGTGTTCCTTGGCGGCGCGCCAGCGCTCGGCCCGCTGCTTCTGGGCCGCCGCGTGCTCGTGCGCTTCAGCGCTCCGATGACTGACAATATGATGCGGTGCGACGAGAACGGGGCTCGGCTCGGCATGGTGTTTGCGGACCACCGCATGATGCGTGCGGACGGCTTCGTGTCTTGGATGTCGCCGCGTCTTGTCAGTGCCCCCGGAGACGACCGATTCCTTGAGGTCTCTACCATCGGTGAGCCAGGCGTCGAGTCCTCGTTGGGACGCTGGGCTCATGCGAGCACGAATCTGCTTGATCCTAGAGGCGCGGGCAGCGTGGAGACGCTCAAACAGCGAGTCAAGCGCGGCGAGGCGCTGGATATCGTCGCGCTGCAAGGCGAGCTCGCGCAGTCGGCGCAACC
This sequence comes from Planctomycetota bacterium, assembly GCA_022566725.1. Lineage (GTDB taxonomy): Bacteria > Planctomycetota > Phycisphaerae > Phycisphaerales > SM1A02 > JADFFQ01. Next base: position 2,782 of record JADFIM010000032.1, on the reverse strand, counting down.
GGGCCAGCCGGTGGCGATACTCCCGCTCTGCGTGCTTGGCGCGGCTCACGAAATCCTCCTGCGCCGCGACCGGGTGCAATTGAGCGACCGAATGTGGCGCCACAGCGTTCACGACCCCGGCCCGATCACCGCAGGACAGCGCGATGACAACGATAATGCTGTGACGAACGATGTTCATGGCGGAACTCCTCCGAAAGGGACGGGGGTGCTCTATCGACAATCGGCAGATGGTCGCATCATGCCGCGAGGTCACGGCTGCCCGACTCCAGCCGGTGATCCAACGTCTCATCATCCACAGATTGAGGCGTCATGCCGGGTAGCGGATAGCGCTTGCACAAAGCCCGACCTAACGCGGACGGTTCGGCCATCACGAAGAAGACGGGCACGCCGACGACGTTCGTGGCGAACCGCAGCGCCCGGCGCAGGTGACGCTGCGTGGTGGCGACGATCATTTCCCGGCCATCAAAACGAATCGGCAGAATCCGAAACTGCCAGGCCTGGCGGCGGGTGATCAGGCCGGCTGCCTGCTCGTCGAAGACCTCGACGGCAGGATCGACCGTCCGCGTCAGGCCTGCGTACTGTCGGGCCCACGCCTCCTCGATCCGCTGAGGATCGACGCCAAAGAGCCGCTCCGCGAGCAGCCCGAACGGCTCGCCGGTCGTCTGCTGCTGGGCGACAATGCGGTCGACCTGCTGGGTGTCCAGCACGCCGCTTTCCACTAAGAGTTGTCCAAGTCGGCTCTCCATCACCCCTCCCACAGCTGGGTCGGCCTCGGTCACAACGCGCCTGCCCGGTCCAGGTATCGGCTGCAAGATACGTGATGCCATTGAGTTAGCGTGATTTGGCCCACGGTATGCCGCTTGAAGAACTGGCCTGTAGCGGCTAGCCGGTGCTGGTAAGTTGCACGGCATGTCGTTAGGGTTCGCCCGCTTCGCACAGACGGCGCAGGCCGCATGGCTGCGGCACCGGTGGGTACTGGCCGGCACCCCACTAGACTGCCGATGATGATGGGCTTTCCCCGCCCGGAACCCGGGCTGACCGCGGCCGTATACCCTCTCCATGCACGAACGCATCCGCGACATCCTTCTGGGCCGCTGGGGGCATTTCGTCGCCTCGCATCCGAAGCTCACATTGTCGCTATGCGCGCTGCTGACGGCGGGAAGCGTTGTGCTGACCGCGACCGGTCTGGAGTTTCGCGCCGACCGCAGCGAACTGATTGATCCGCAAGCGACCTGGAACAAGCAATACGTCCAGTACAAGGAGAACTTCCCGCACGCCAACGACGTGTACGTGGTTCTCGATGGCGCAAGGGACGATGCTGCGATTGATGACCTTGCGCGGACGATCGCCCGGGGCCTGAGAGCCGACAGCCGAGTCGCCGCCGCCGATGCCGGCTTCGATCTCGCCTCCGCCGGCGCAAAGTTCTTCGCGCTAGCGGGGCGTGAACAGTTTGACCGGACGCTCGATGAACTCGCAACCGCACGCCGAATCGTTGCGGCCCCCAACGCCAACGCCGCCTTGGGCGTGCTTCTGGCCGACTTGAGCCGGCAGCAAGGCGACCCAAGCGCCCTGGACCGGTTGGACCAATTCCTTGCACCCTATCTGGCTGCGGCTCACGATACGCCAGCGGATTTCGACTTCCTCGTGCCGACTCATTCGAATTGGCAGCCGCTTGCCAGCTCCGACGGCACGGGCCGCTTGCGATTTGTCCGCGTGCGCCTGGACGAACACAACACCGGCGTGAACGGGATTGGCTCAACGCTGACCCGGCTTCGGCAATCCGTCGCCTCGATCGTCGCCGGGAGCCCACAGCCTCGGACCGACTGGGGCATCACCGGCATCCCGGCCATCGAATCCGACGAGACCACGCAGGCGATTGAGGATACGACGATCGCATCAGTGCTGGCGATCGCTCTGATCACGCTGGTGATGTTTGTGGCGTTTCGCGGGCTGACCGTTCCTCTGCTGGCGGCCGGGGCGCTGCTCATCGGCATGACGTGGAGCTTCGGCTGGCTGATCATCTCCGTCGGCCATCTGCAGCTTCTTTCCGTGGTGTTCTCCGTCATCCTGCTGGGCCTGGGGATCGACTTCGCCCTGCTGTTTGTGTCGCGGCTGGAACTGGTGCAGGATGAACATGCGGACCTGGCCTCGGCGACCGCGCGCGTCTTTCGGGGGATGGGTCCGGGCATGGTAACGGGGGCGGTGACCACGGCCGCTGCGTTCACCGCCGTCGCCCTGACCAGCTTCAAGGGCATGGCCGAGATGGGCATCATCGCGGCGGGCGGGATCCTGCTGTGTCTCATTGCGGTGCTCAGCGCTTTTCCCGCCTTGCTTGCCCTAACGGGCCGCTGGAAGCGCATCATCCGCCATCGACCCGGTGGCGAGACCGCCCACTTTGCCCGCGGCCGGCTCAATCTCGTGGACCGCCACCCGTTAGCGACGCTGCTCCTGGGCGGGGCGGTCGTGATCGGCTTGGTCTTGATGGCTCGAAGCGTCTCCTACGACCCCAACGTGCTGAACCTCCAATCCGCCAACGTCGAGTCCGTCAAATGGGAGATGCGCATCGCGGATGAAGATGCTCGTAGCGTGTGGAGCGCGGTCGTGGTGGCCTCGCCCGAACAGGCCCCGCAGTTGGCTGACCGCCTTCGCATGGCGCCGGGTGTTTCGGATATCGGCGCGATGGGCATGCTCTTTCGATCGGATCGGGCCGAACGCAGGCAGTTGATCGCCGAGCTTCGCACGAGAACCATCGACCAACCGCGCGCCGACGGGAGCCCGACGG
>JADFIM010000031.1 GCA_022566725.1 Planctomycetota bacterium | reverse complement strand
GCCTCGTGATCGTCCGCCTATCCGACGTGCAGCCCGAACGCATCAACTGGCTGTGGCGCAACCGCATCCCACGCGACAAGGTGTCAGTGCTCGGCGGGATGGCGGGCCTCGGCAAGACCTTCGCCACCCTGGACATGGCCAGCCGAGTTTCAACCGGCGAGCCTTGGCCCGACCTCCCCGACGATCCGATCGAGGTCGGCAGCGTCGTCATCCTCAACCTTGAGGACGGCCTGGGTGACACCATCCGGCCCCGGCTCGACGCGATGGGGGCCAACCTGGACAAGATCGTCGCCGTCGAGGGCGTCTACGAGATCGACAAGCAAGGGCGGCGGATGTTCAACATCACCCAGGACGTGCACCACCTGGAGTTGGTCATTGAGCAGCTCGGTGACGCGCGGCTCGTCATCCTCGATCCCCTCACCGCGTACATCGGCAGTAAGCTTGATTCCTGGCGCGACAATGAGGTCCGAGCGGTGTTGTATCCCCTCGGTGAGCTGGCTAAGCGCTGCAAGGTCGCCGTGGTCGGGGTGATGCACGTCCGTAAGTCGCCCAGCGACAAGGCCATGTTTCGTGTCCTGGGGTCCGTGGCATTCACTGCCTATGCCCGCGCGGTGTGGCTGATCGGCGAGGACCGCGATAGTGACGACCCAGACTGCCGGCTGCTGTTGCCCGTCAAGCTGAACATCGCCAGGGCTGCTCCTGGCCTGCGGTTCCGCATCACGGATCGGGGCGTGGTCGAATGGCTCGGCGACACCGACACCACCGCCGACGAAGCGTTCGCGCCCGCCGACCCCGAGGATGCCGGACCCAAGGTGAAGTCCGCGATCGAATGGCTCAAGGGCGTGCTGGCCGATGGAGCGCAGGCCGCGATGGCAATCAAAGCGCAGGCTCGCGAGAACTGTATCGCCGCGCGAACGTTGGACCGGGCCAAGTCCAGGCTCAAGGTCGTGGCCTCCAACGAGGGTGTGTTCGGCCAAGCGTGGTACTGGTCGCTGCCGGAGAGCAAGCCGTGACCAACAAGCAACCAGGTATACATACGTTGGCGGCGTACGGCGCACAAGGGCGCTCTAAGGACTTGGTTGGCACACTAGGCGAGAGCGCCAATCAACCACCTAGTGCGCCCGAGAGCGCCCTACGCCACCATGCAAATATAGGGAGTGAGTCGTGAGCGAGCAACGGTTTACAAACGGGGGAAACGGTGACGCGGGCGTCCTGCGTGACGAGAGAGGCCGGTTCATTCCGGGCACGGCGGGCGGTCCAGGTTCCCCGCATGTTCGCAAGATCGCCAAGCTCAGGTCAGCTCTGATCCAGGCGGTCAGCCCGGCCGATCTGCGGGCGATCATCGGCAAGCTCATCGAGAAGGCCAAGGCGGGCGATACGATCGCCGCCCGCGAGGTTCTGGACCGCTGCCTTGGCAAGCCGGTCGAGGTCGATCTGATGGAACGCCTGGCCGAGCTTGAGGCCGCGTACGGAGTCGAGCCATGACTTTGCGAAGCCGAGTGGCAGCGATCGAGAGAGCAGCCCGGCGCCGGCGATGGCGGCACCCGGCCGCGATGATGCCCGCGCCACCGATGAAGTTCGACGATGACCGGGAAACCGCCGAGGTCCTGGCCCGCCTCACCGCGTTGCGGGAGCGAACGGGACTTGTTGATCCATTGGCCTTCGCCAGGAAGGTGATGGAAGACGTTGAGCTTGCAGCGCGGTATCGGGCCGTGATCCGGGCGGCTATGGCCGCCGGAGCCGCGTCACCGGTTGATCAAACCGGCGACGTGGAGCACGAAGGATGAACGTAACACGTTGCAACATAATCACTTACATTACAGCAGGGTCGGCGTGGCGGCATCGCCTTGTTCCACGCTTGCTTTGTTAGGGAGTGAAACCATGCAGGACAGCACGAGGAACGCGAATACTGCGGCACTGTTGGAACACTTGTATAGGTCCGGGACGGGCGACTCAAAGATTGCCCGGATCAAGGCGATCGTCGCCTCGGAGCCGGACATCGGCGTGGCAATGCTGATCGAACGCATGTCCGCCGATGGACTCCCGCCGGGCACGATACGCAAGGCCGAGGAGTGGATGAGCGATCCGAGCGCGGTGTTAGAACCACGTGTTCGGCGATCGGTGGGCGAAATGCTCGTCGCCGATGCCGTGCTCTACAACAGGAAACGCGAGGCGAGCCATGTCGAATCATCTTGACCCTGATCTTCCCGACCGAATCGCTGCGGCTTACGGATGTCTCCCCGACCAGGGGGAACGGAAGTTGTTGTCGAGCCTCGATCCTGACCTGGCCGCGCGATCCGCACGGGCCTGGGGCGCACCTGATCCCGAAGGAATCGGGACGGCGCGGAAACTGCTCTCGATCGGTGCGACCAGCTTGCGCTTCGCGGTGGTGGGCGACACCACGACCGACACAGATGGCGCGCCGATACAGCGCTTTCGCAAAGACCTGATCAAAGTCGGACAGTTCAAGCACCCGGTCGAAGGCTGGACTCTCGACGTAACCGCCGACAGGTTGGAGATATGGCTTTCAGCTTTCCAGAAGATGCGGGCCAACGGCGTTGACGTTGAGATCACAGCCGATCACAGCGACGCCGCGGAAAACATCAGGGGCTACATGGTCGATGCGTTCATTGAGGACGACACGCTGTTTGGCATACTCGAAATGCGCGGCGGCAAGGGAATTGAACTGGCCGAAGTCGTGAAGAATGTCAGCGTCGAGTTAGAGGATGACTTCGTTGACGGTCGCGGTGAGCATTACGGCGACTCGATCGTGGCGGTTGCGATCGGCAAGAAACCAATCGTGCAGAATCAGAAACCGTTTGAGCGCGTCGCGGCATCACTGGTCGCGTAGGGAGACGAACACATGAGCACGAGCACTGTCGTTGAACAAGTCAGCAGTTTGGTCGATGCGGTCGGTCGTGAACACGCCCAGCAGAGGCGTCGGGCGTACACGGAATACCGCGTGCTGCTGATGAAGAATCACAAGCCGACCGAGGCCGATGCCGAGCGACTACACGCGTTGCTCGATGAGCTTCGGTTGACGCCCGACGATATGCGCTGTGATCTCGCCGTGCTGCGAGAGGCCGAAGGTCACGAAGCGACCGTCGCAGAGGCCGATGAAGCGAAGGCCGCGTACGATGAGGTCCACTTGCAGTTGAGCAAACATAAGGTCTCGACGAAGCGGATCGTAAAGCAACGGCGCGATGCGGAAGCTGACCTTGAGGATCGGACGCTGACGGCGCTCTGCGTGTGCAAAGATTGCGCCCTGTCCGGTCGGTTGCTGTCGAAGCTACACGACGAACACCGGGAGCTGTTCGGCGCGGAACCGGATTGAATGTCTGCTCACGCTGCGGGCGGCCTGCGCTGCGCCGCTCGCGGCTTTCCTTGACGCGGCCGGTGAAGGGTCGGGGAACGTGACCGACACTTACGACCCCGATCCCGACCCGGCCCTTGACACGACTCAGACGGTGAGGTAGATTGCAACGTGTCGGAACCCATGCACTCCCCGACGACAACTCAAGGTCTTGGCATTCGTCCGCCGGCGTATTCCTTGCATGGGTTCCGCGCTGGCGGCGGGTGCCTTCTCGTGCAGGAGCGGTAAACATGAGCGTGAACCTGAGAAGGAAAACTGACGTGGAACTGGGCGACATCGCCCGCGATGGCGTTCAAGGCCAGCAGGCCGTCGTTGAAGCGATGCGGCGTCTGCGATTTTCGTCAAATGTTCTGACAGGGACGATCCTGGTGTGCACAGTCATCTTGATCGCGCTTGCGGTGGTACAGATAGCTCTAACCTGACCTGAAAGTGAGGTGACCCAATGAGAGTGAACAAGCCAACCTACACCGTCGGCGGCAAGCTCCGCAGGTCGCCCATGTATCACGTGTTCTTCACCGACCACCTGGACACGCGGCGGCGCATCGTCGCGTTCACGGACAAGCAAGCGTCCGATGAGTTGGGCCGCAAGATCGGAAAGCTGGTGGCGCTGGTTGGTGCCGGCGAGCGGCCCGACCCTGAGCTTGCCCGGTGGATCGAGAAGATGCCGCCTCACGTCCGTGACAAGCTCGCCGAGTGGGGCATCCTGAATGAGAGGGCATCTGCGGCGATGAAGCCGCTGGCCGACCACCTTGACGACTTCCGGGCGAGCCTGCTGGCCAGGGGCAACACGATCCGCCACGTCGATCTCGTGAAGTCGCGGGCCAGGCGGGTGATCGAGGGCTGCCGGTTTACCTTTTGGGCGGACATCGCGCCGTCGAAAGTCGAGACGTACCTGAAGCGCCTGCGTGACGGCGACGGCGACAAGCCGGGCATCAGCGCGCAAACGAGCAACTTCCACCTGCAAGCGGTCAAACAGTTCTGCCGGTGGATGTGCGCCGACGGCCGGGCGATCGAGTCGCCGGTCGCGTACCTCAAGGCGCTCAACGCCCGCACGGATCGCCGCCGAGTCCGCCGTGCCTTGACCGTCGATGAGCTGCGCACACTGCTAAGGACGACGTACGACGGCCCTGAGCGCTTCGGCATGACCGGAGTGGACCGGGCGTTGCTCTACCGGCTCGCGGTCGAGACGGGCCTGAGGCGCGGCGAGCTTGCGAGCCTGACGCGATCCAGCTTCGACCTGGACGGCTCCGCGCCGACAGTGACGGTCGAGGCGGCCTACTCCAAGCATCGGCGTGAGGACGTGCTACCGCTGCGGTGTGAGCTTGCTGACGTGCTGCGGGTACACCTGGCCGGCAAGCTGCCCGACGCGCCGGCGTTCGCCGTGCCGCAGCGGGGCGAGTCGGCGAAGATGCTCCGGGCCGACCTGGAAGCGGCGGGCCTCCCCTACCGCGACGACGCGGGCCGTGTGTTTGACTTCCACGCCCTGCGCCACCAGTTCGGGTCGAACCTCGCGGCAGCCGGCGTGCGCCCGCACGTCGCCAAGAGCCTCATGCGCCATTCGACGATCACCCTGACGATGGACAGCTACACGCACACGTTCGTCGAGGACGAACGGACCGCCCTGGAATCGCTGCCGACCATCGACGGCACCGGCGAACAGCGCGCCACCGGCACCGACGGCACCCCGGCTGAAAATCCTTGTGCGCCACTTGCGCACACGGGTGCCGGACATGACCTCGCATGTCCGCCGATGGCCCCCTCACGCTATGATCAACGCGGGACAGGTGCCCGAGCGGCTGAAGGGACCGGTTTGCTAAACCGGCGTAGGGGGTAACCTCTACCGCGGGTTCGAATCCCGCCCTGTCCGTTTGAGGATCGAGTCCGGCGGCTAATGGTCGCGTTGCGAGGATGGTTCCGGGCAGAGGCCATGGCCCCACGGCCATATCGGCGGCGGGCGATATGTTGCCGCCGATCGGCGAGCGACCTGACCTGGGCTACCTCTGGGAGCCAGGAAGTGCTGTGGTGTGCTCGACTTGTCGCCGGGCGGAGCAACTCTCGGCGCCTCTGTGACCGGGACCGCCGGGGACGAGCAACGCGGGTGAAGCAGGCCCCAATCGGAGGGTTGGGCAACTCACAGTTGATCGACTGCCCTGCCGGACCGATGAAGCCGGGTCGGCTCAACGAGAAAAAAGCCTTGTCTCAAAGGAGAATTCGACTTGTCGCATGAATCCCGCGTGGGTACATTCTTGCCTAGGCGGGGACACAACAGTAAGTTTTCACGTGCAAATGAAAGGATTGAACAGATGCCCACGATGACCAAAGCAGCTCCAGTCAAGGCCAGAACCAAGTCCCAGATCATGGGGGATATCTCAGACAAGACCGGACTGACGCGCAAGGAGGTTGCGTCGGTGTTTGAGAGCATGGCCGGCCTCATCAAGAAGGATCTCCGACGCGGTCCAGGCACATTCACCGTTCCGGGTTTGATGAAGATCAAGAAGGTGCACAAGCCTGCCAAGAAGGCTCGTATGGGTACGAACCCGTTTACAGGTGAAGAGATGATGTTCAAGGCCAAGCCGGCGCGCAATATCATCAAGGTCCTCGCATTGAAGGGACTCAAAGACATGGTCTGACTGTCTTGATGCTCTGTGCATGCATCAAGGCAGGGGGGTAGCTGAGCTGCTCCTTGGCGCGCCACGTCCTCGTGTGCTGCATGATCAAGGCGAGTGATGGCCGCCGGGTGTATCAAACCCGGCGGCCTTGCTATGCGCATGCCGGGCGTCTTGACAAGCCGGCCCGTCAACCGCGCGCCGCCGCAAGCTGGAACATGCGTTCGCCGGCGGCTGGCAAGGATCGGTCATCGCAGCAGGGAATGCGCGCGGGTGGAGTGTGTCATCTCATGGTGCCGTCGGCAGCGCATTTCCGTTGTGACGGCGTACGCCAACCCACCTCACACAAGACGGAGGTTTGCATGATGAACGACCTACGCAGAGCATCACACGCCACCGCCGGGCGTCGCCGGCGCCGTTGGGGGATCGCGGCCGTGCTGGCGGGATTGATGATTGCGGCGGCGGCCACGCCGGTAACCGCAGCGCACCGCATCCACCGGCCGCACGGCGGATACCGAATCGCACATCGAAGCGGCAATGTGTGGTTTGGGTATCGCCACCATCCGCGGCCCCACCGTCAAGCTCACAACCAATTCGACCTTGGCTATGCTGCGGGCAGCAACGACGGGTGGAAGAATGGATACGACGACGGGCTCTATCGTCGCGCGTTTCGTCCCCGAGCACGCATCCGCGTTCGGGGATGTTCAAGCCATTACATCAGCGGCTACAAGCGCGGCTACACGAACGCGTACTCTGACGGCTATAACCAGGGCAGACGAGACCGCTGGCGGCGGCCTTCCCGCTGCCACCGGTAGCTCGGGCTCCCACTGGCAGGGTTGGGTGGCCGGGGCGACCTTCTCTTTCGGCTCAACGCTTGGTCACCGGACCGAGCGTTCATTGGGGCGATGCGATACGCTGGGACCATGAGCCTGCCGCCGGATCGGGGCCACCTCCCAACCGAGCGCCGCCACCGGCAATCAATGCAACTGGACGCGCTTGACTCGCAGGCGTGCGTCGAGTTGATCATCGAAGATCACCGCCTTGTAGCCGATGCGGTCGCGTCGGCGGCGGGAGCGTTGGCCGCATTGATCGACGGGCTTGTCGATCGCATGCGTGCCGGCGGCCGACTGATCTATGTCGGGGCGGGTACGTCGGGGCGGCTGGGCGTCCTCGATGCGTCGGAGTGTCCGCCGACCTTCCACAGTGATCCAGCGCAGGTCATCGGCGTCATCGCCGGGGGCGAGGCCGCGCTGCGCCGCTCGTCGGAAGCCATGGAGGATGACGCCAACGGCGCAGCGGAAGCTCTGGTGGAACTTGATCTGACCTCGAGCGACACGGTGGTGGGCATCGCCGCGGGCGGAACGACGCCCTATGTGCTCGGGGCGGTTGAACTGGCCAAGGCCGCCGGCGCAATGACCGCGCTGATCACCTGTGTTGCTGCCCTGCGGCCGCCGACGGGTTGCGATCACCTGATCGTGCTTGAGACCGGGGCTGAGCTTCTCACCGGGTCCACGCGTCTCAAGGCCGGCTCCGCCACCAAGCTCGCGCTGAACATCATCTCGACCACCGCATTCGTTCGCCTGGGGAAGGTCTATAGCAACCTCATGGTCGATCTGCAGGCCACGAACGCGAAACTGACCGACCGGGCAATCCGCATTCTTATCACCCTGTTTCCGGAGCTCTTGCGCGCGCCCGCTGCCCAACTGCTGGAGAGAGCCGAAAGCGATCTCAAGACGGCGATCGTGATGCAACGTCTTGATGTTGACTGCCGCGGCGCGCGCACGCTCTTGAAGCGGCACGATGGGATGCTGTCGGCGGTTCTGGCCGAAAGACCCGTTCGCAAGAGTTGATTGGAGCCAGGGGATCACGATCGATAGAGAGACGCGCGAGAGCGAACGATCAAGGAGCCACGCGCGTCAGCAAGCGGTCTACCCCTTCGAGGCTGCGGGCGCCTGTCCCCGTCAACCCCCGAGGCGCCGACGCGCCGACGAGCGTCTGTTGACGATCGCCCCGCCGTGGCCGGCGGGGCTAAACATCTATGGACACGGGCCCCAGTTGGCGAGCAGTGTTAGCAGGTCGAGGATGCCGACGGTGCCGTCGCCGTCCAGATCTGCGGGACACGCGCCGCAAATCCCCCAGCTTCCTAGGAGCGCGAGGAGATCAAGAACGTCGACCACGAGGTCGCGCGTCACGTCGCCGGGGCAGGTGTCATAACTGCACCGGAAGGCCGCGACGAGCGGAACGGTCTGCCAGAACGCCGTGAAATTGTCCGCCTCTTCATCCGGCCCGATCGCCACGCCGGTGGGCTGCCCGCCGTAGAGCACGTCGGGATTGGAGTAGTGAGGGATGTTGTTTCCGCCCATCGCGGTGCCGATCTCCGTCCCTCCGTCTGGTGTGAAGCGATGGCCGGAGGAGTAAGAGAAGTACCCGTACGTGTCGGTGTAGTAGTGCTGCGAACCAAGGTTGTGACCGAGTTCGTGGCGAAACGGATTCAGGTTTATGAGGCAGCCGGCGGTCACCGCCTGGAACCCGTAGGCGGCGTTGTTTGGTGCGACGTAGGCGACACCACAGAAGCCGGTCGCGGTGATGAGGGCGACGATGTCGGCCGCGGCGATGTCGCGGAGCGCGTGGACTTCATCCATGACCCCGTCGTTGGTGCCCTGGAGCAGCGCCAGATGATCGCCGGATTCGTCGTACTCGGTGGCGGCGAAGCCGACGATACGGACGCTGAACGGGAGACCGGTATTGGCGAAGGTGTCATTCGCATCCGCGACCGCAAACTCGCATGCGCCGAAGAGCTGGTCGGGATCGTCGTCGGCCACCGCCAGCGCGGCGGGGGTGTAGCACCAGAGGACATCGATGACGTCCGTGTCGCTGCACCCTGCGGTGGCCGGCCCGCCACTCCGTGGGATCATCGGCGGCACGATCACGCGGCAGCAATCGTGATCAATGATGCGCAGGGCCACGCTGTCGTGGTCGATTGATCCCTCACCGAGCACCGCCGTGAACGTGAAGGCGACGAAGACGGCAAGGCGCAGCGATGCGGCGTGTCGACTGTTCATGACGATGGTTCGATTCTTCATCGCAAGCCTCCTGAAGCGACATTTCCCATTTGACCTTCGCCTGGCTCCACCGCCGAGCTGTCCGAGCAGGAGTGGAACGACGCCCCCGGCAAACCCAAGTTCCAGTCCCTTGCTTCTAACCGGAATCGACGGTGAGGCCGAACACATCGAACTCCGCGCCGTCGTCGGGCAGTAGCTTGGCAAGTTGATCGCCGAGGTCGGCGTAGGCCGCGGCGGTGCTCAGGACCATTGCTGCGGCGGCAAGAAGTGGCATGAGATGTCGCATGTTCCTCTCCTGGGCTTGAACCGACATCGCCCATATGGCCTCGTCAGGGCTCCGATCGCCCAGCCATTCGCAAACAAGTATAACTCTCCCCCAACGCCAATCCAAACCCAAAGTCGTTGCCTGCGGGTAAGGAGCGGGTATGCCCAGATTGACAGCGAGGCCGCTGGCCAGCTGCTGGAGAGAGCCGGAAGCGATCTCAAGACCGCAATCGTGATGCAAGGTCTTGATGTTGACTGTCGCGGCGCGTGCGCGCTCTTGAAGCGGCACGAGGGGATGCTTTCAGCGGTGCTGACAGCGAAACCGATTCGAAATCGTTGAATCGCTCGCAGACATCACACTCGATCGAGAGGATCGCGAATCCCCCACCACCCCATACGATGATCGCGCTCGCGATCGCAGGGCGAATGGCTTCTATCCCTTCGAGGCTGCGGGCGCCTGCGACCGGGGCGCCGTGTCGAGGTAGCCCAGGTCGGCCAGCAGCGGCTCGATCTCCTGCATGACCTCGCGCTGCTGCTCCTCGGTCAGGTTTGCCTTCCATTTACCGTCGCGCGACGGATCGACAAGGGCGACGGTTTGGTCGATCATCTCTTGGCAGGGAGGCAGCTCGGTGAACTCGATCATCTCGCGCATCACTTGCGCAGGTTCGCGGATGAGTCGCTCGTACCTCAGCTCCAGGTAGTTCTCAGCCGGCAGCGCCCGGCCGTCGCCCATCGAGATCTCAACGACTCGTCTCCACTGCTTCGCAGCGATGATGTGCGGGGCCAGGCCGACCCATTCCTGCCAGCCGGCGGGTCTCACACCCCAGAACACTGAGCGCTTCTTCAGGATCAGTGTTCTCCAGACGGTCTGGAAGAAGATCGGCACGTACGCCGGCCACTCCCACAGCGGCGTTTCTATAATGCGGGTGAACAGTCGCTTCATCGGTGGACGGCGGGCCTGGATCTTGAGCGTCGAGGCAACCACCACGCGACCGTCCCGGATGATGTTGATGATCTTGCAATCGGGATACAGAGCACGAATGAACGGAATCCGCAGGCCGTTGCTGGGCGTCTTCTCCGCAAAGCGACTTCGGCCGGACCTGGCCAGGAACCGTGCGAACCGCCGGTCGATATGGCGGGCGATGGCGGGTGTCAGGTCTTCGGGGAGCAATCGGTGATCGGATCGATAGGCGTTGCGGTACATCCAGACCGGTCTGGGCTCCACCCAATAAGCCACCTCGGGATGTAGCGAAAAGATGTGCCCCAGCAGCGTCGTGCCGGATCGGCCGCTGCCGATGAGGATGATCGGCTTGACGATCTTTCGAGCCGGGTGACGCATAGCCGCTGGCGCACCGTCGCTCTTGGGGCGCTTCGTTGGTGTCTCTTTGAGTGGCGGCACAGTCATCGAGCTGATGCTGCATGGATCGGGTGTTGATCGGGTCAACCGGAAGTTCGACACGATTCTATCGCGAAACAAGGGACAGCGTCTCAAGGAAAGCCGTCATCGCGCTGTCGTGTCGTTGGTCAAGCCACGGAACGGGCTCCTGTTCTGGCCGCCGCGGCGGGGTGCCTGTTCCCATCAACCCCGGAGGCGCCGACGCGCCGACGAGCGTCCGTTGACGATCGCCCCGCCGTAGCCCGCGGGGCTCAACCTCTACGGGCACGGGCCCCAGTTGACCAGCAGCGTGAGCAGGTCGAGGATGCCAACGTTGCCGTCGCCGTCGAAGTCCGGCGGGCCGCCGGGGTCGGTGCCCCAGGCAGCCAACAGCGCAAGCAGATCAAGGATCCCGACGCTTCCGTTGCCGTCGAGGTCGGCCGGGCAGTCACATTCATCCGGAACACCGTCGCCGTTTCGGTCCGTACTGGCGCCGATTGCGATATCGCAGTCATCAGGAATGCCATTCATGTTACAGTCGGGTGTGACCGCGGCGACGGGAACAATTTTGAAGATCTCGCCGCCGTTTGAGCGGTCGCACAGATAAAGCTCACCGAAGGCGTCCTCGCCGAACGCGGTCACCCTGGCGATCGAAAGTCCGCCTCCGGGGGCCAGCTCGTCTTGGATTTCTCGCAGTTCAATGATGTTCCCGTTGTCGTGATCAAGTCGCCAGATGCGGCCGTGGAAGTCGGCAAACAGGTAGGCGCCAACCAGATCGGGGATTGCGCACCCGCGATACGCATAGCCGCCGATCACCGCCGCACCTGGGCTCTTGGGGGTATGCGCGTACTCGAACATCGGGTCTACAAGGTTGGGGTCGGTGCAGTCACAGGTTTGTTCGGTGGTGCAATGGGTCGCCTCCTTGCAATTCCAGCCGTAATTCTCACCGCCGGTGCTGCTGCCCGGCTGGAAGTTGATTTCCTCCCAGGATTGTAGCCCGACATCGCCAATGTACAGGTCACCCGTCTCGCGATCGAGGCTGCACCGCCACGGGTTCCGCAAGCCGTAGGCCCAGATCTCGTCGGCCCCATCAACTCCGACAAATGGATTGTCGCGCGGGATCCCGTAGTTTCGGTCCGAATCATCCGGGAAATCGTCGCAATCGACATCGATGCGCAGGATGTTGCCGAGCAGGTTGTCGAGGTTCTGTGCGTTGTCACCGGAGCTGGTCCCTCCGCCGTCGCCGAGGGCGATATAGAGGTAGCCGTCGTTGGGACCAAAGCCGATCCAGCCGGCGTTGTGCCTTTCTCTGGGCTGCTCAACCAGAATGACCGGTTGCACGCTGTCAGGAACTGCCACGTCAGGATCGGCGCTCACGGCATAGCGCGCAACGACGGTGTCCCCGTCCGGGGTGCGCGTGTAGTTGACATAAAAGAATCCGTTCGTCTCGAAATCGGGGTGGAAAGCGAGGCCGAGAAGGCCCTGCTCATTCCCAACGCTCATCACGAGATCGGCCAGATCAAGAAACGGATCATCGAGGACCACCTCATCCTTGATAATGGAGATCCGGCCGAGCTTCCCAACCACGAACAGGCGGTTGAAGTCACACGGCGCGTGGGTCAGGAATACGGGAAACCCAATGTTCGCGACCAGGACCGTGGTCAGGTGCGAATCTGGGGCATTCACCGCGCCCCCAAGGGCAAGGCAAGACCCCAGCAGGCCCAGTGGCAATAGACGTTTCCGCTGGTCGGCCATCTCTTCGACCTCCTCATTTCAATAGCAGCGTCGGGTTAGTATATCAGGGACTTTATCGCTGCACCAGATCGTCCTGATGCGGCCAAGGGTTTTGCCGAGGCGGCTGGTGCGTGGCGTACGGAGCACCGGGCGATCCCAGCTAAGCGCCACCGGCCGAAGGGATAATCACTTCGATACAGCTGACCGTCCGTTGGCGGGGATCTTCGTCGGTCAGCCGACGCGGGCGGCTGCTCGGAACGCCCTCATTCGCTGATCGATATCCGCCCGGGAAATCTCGGTGAGCCGATCGAGCCCGAATGATTCGAGAGCAAAGCTCGCGGTAACCGTAGCCCAGGCCAGGGCGGTTTGGATCGAGGCGAAATCGGTCTTGTTCACTGAAGCAAGGTAACCCATCATGCCGCCGGCGAAGGCGTCCCCCGCTCCGGTCGGATCGACGACGTCTTCCAGCTCCACTGGATACGCGGGTACGACCGCCACGCCGTCGCGATGCACGAGGATGGCCCCGTGTTCGCCTTTCTTGACCGTGACGAACGTGGGGCCCATCTCGAGAATCTTTCTCGCGGCCGTCATCGGATTGCGGGTGTCGGTAAGCTGCTCGGCTTCGTCGTAGTTCAGCGCCAGGCCGTCGATTTGCTTGAGCAACGCCAGCAACTCGTCGTGGGCGACGTTGATCCACAAGTCCATGGTGTCCGCCACTGCGAGCTTGCGATTGGGGAAGTGGCTCAGGAGTTGGGCCTGAACGTGGGGATGGGTGTTGCCCAGGAACACAAACTCGCTGTCGCGATAGGCGGTAGGGACCGGCGGCGGGTCTTCGTCGAGCACGCCCAGATCGGTGAACAGTGTCTCGCGTCGGTTCATGTCCTCGAAGTATCGCCCGCCCCAGGCGAAGGTCTTGGAGTTCGGTCGATGCTCCAGCCCTTGTAGGGAAATGTTTTCGAAGCTGCGGAGGATCTTGCGGTGCTCATCAGGCCAGTCGCCTCCCACCGCGGCCACGACGCGCACCGGCGCCTGGAATGAGGCGGCGGCGGCGAAGTAGGCGCACGAGCCCCCGAGCACGCCTTCGACCTTGCCCGAGGGCGTGTGCACCGTGTCGATTGCGATGGTGCCTGTAACGATGAGTGACATATGAAGAGTATAAGCGATCATGTACGCCGGTTTCGAACTGGTCATTTAGCCTCCGGTGAACACACCGAGGGCATGGGGCGATCGAATGCGGACCGCTGATTGTGGGTAATTGTCCGGCGGGTGTTGGCGCGGGGCTAAAGGGATTCGCTCGTCATCAACGCAAACAACCGCCCGAGCGTCGCTTGGTTCTCGATGTTCAGAATCAGCTCGCGCAGGTCGTTGCAGTTCTTCTCACCAACGACGTCCCGGCCGAGCGCGTTGAACTTGACGGCAATCTCGTCCTCGGTCATCGGATCACGCGGATCGCCCTTGGGGACATCGACGCGATGCTGGTATTGCGTGCCATCGGTGAGCGTGATCGTGACCCGGCTCGGCTGATATTCGGGGAACAGCTTCTCGAACTCATCGTTGGCAACAACCTTGACCTTGTCCATGATCGGAATCAGCAGGGGATCGCTGATGCGCTGCGACTTGAACTGAAGCGGCGTGACCATCCCGTCGGCCAATCCCACAGCAAGCGAATACGGCAATGAATGATCGGCGGTCTCCTTGCCGGTCGGGCGATACTTCGCCGGGTCGCCGAGGATGTCCGCAGCGCGGGCGATGACTTCAACTTTGATCTCGGCAACATCATCCGGGTCGATCCGTTGCTCTTTGACGATCTTCATCATGGCGGTGAGCGGGGCGTGGCTGAGCGCTTCGATCGGAAAGCTCTTCATCCCGCAATCGAGGATCTTGTAGTGATGACCTGATGCGGTGGGCAGCCGATCGGTCAGCTTCGCCAGGTCCCACGCATGGCCGAAGACGTGGGTGAGGCCTTCCTTGCCATCTATGATGTGCTCGGGGCCGGTGTACCCGCGAGCCGCAAGCAGCGCCGCTTCGACGCCCCCACGGACGGCCATCGGATCAACCGTGTTTTTCATCATGGTGAGCTTGCCGGCTGTCACCGCGCCGAGGCTGCAGGAATGTGATGCGCTAATACCGATGGCGTGTTGAATCTGCTGTGCAGACAATCCAAGCATTCGCCCCGCCACCACGGGCGAGACGAACGCGGTCAGCGTCGCGTGATGCCAGCCGTACTCGCGGATTCCGGGGGTGGCCGCTTCGCAGAAGCGCATCTCCAGCTCGTGGCCGATGATCGTGCCGAGGATGAGGTCCTTGCCGCCGAGTCCCTTCATTTCGCATATCGACAGGGCCGCGGGAATGATGTCGCTGGGATGAGATGGATCCTGCTTCCAGTAAATGTCGTTGTAGTCCATCGCCCGGATGCACAGCGAATTCAGCAGGGCCGCCATGACGGGATCGGTCCTATACCCGCTACCGAAGACAGTGCAGACCGGCTTGCCGCCCAGTGCTTTGGCGTAGTCGAGCAGAATCCGCACATCTTCCTGCTGTGATCCACCCAGCGCGCAACCGAAGCTGTCGAAGAGGAACAGCTTCGCCCTGCGGACCGCCTCATCCGAAAGCGCTTCGTACCTCAGCCCCTGCGCCCATTCGGCGAGATGCCAGGAGATGAAGTCGGTGTGTATCTTGGATCTGTCGTCGTGGGACATCGTGCTACTCGTACAGCAATCTCGCGGATATGCATCCGCGGCTATGAGTTTACAGTACTCGGCGACGTGATGCCTGTCTGCTCATATATGGCGCGCGACTTCAACAGCAGCCGTACGGCTTCACCTCGTGGTTGCTCCCGGCACGGCTGTTGCTACACTTTGCCCGCGGGAGCGCCTTGATGAACCGTCTGCAAGACATTGAGCTTTCAGATCGGGATCGCCGGGTCATCGAAACGGCCGCGAAGCTGCTCTACGAGCGGTTCCCGGTACAGCAGGTCGTCCTGTTCGGCTCCAAAGCTCGCGGTGACGATGAGCCGCATTCAGATATTGATCTGCTGATCCTCACCAAGCGCGAGATGAACCGGCGCGAGAAGGGCGACATTATCGAGGCCCTCTACGAGCTGGAGCTGGAGCATGACGTGCTGATGAATCCGTTAATCATCCAGGGCGAGCAGTGGCGGCATGGCGTCTACCAAGTTCTGCCGATCCGGCATGAGATCGATCGTGAAGGTGTTGCGGCGTGACGCCCCAGGAAGCAACGGCCAAGATTGTTCGGTACTGGATGGAACAGGCTGATGAGGCGATCGCCTCTGCGCGGCGTGAGCAGCGCGCTGGAGCATTGCACTTCGCCCACAATCGCGCCTATTACGCCTGCTTCTATGCGGCCAGCGCCGTCCTGCTCAATGAAGGGCAAACCTTCAAGCGCCACACCGGTGTACGTGAAGGTGTGCACCAGTATCTGGTGAAGCCCGGCCGGCTGGACAAAAGGTGGGGTAGGGTCTACAGCGAGCTGTTCCAGCTGCGCGGCGAGGCTGACTATGTGCCGCTCGTCGCCATTGATCCGTCAGATGCCGCAGCCTCCGTCGATCAAGCTGAGGCATTTGTCCAGCAGATGCGAGGTCTTCTCTCCAAGCAGATTGATTGAGCGGCGGATGAGCTCGCCGCTAGGACCCCAAATCCACCCCCCCGGCGCGATGATTGGTGATCGCGGCACCATGCCGCGCTCGACAACCCACACAATGGCTCACAGATTTCGAGCAACCTCTTCGGCGACTTCGAGCGTGGTGTTGTTCAGTCCCACGTCGTAGGTGCCGACCTTGTGTTCGCGGATGACAGTAGCGACAGCGTGTTCCAGACGCTGAGCCAACTCCTTCTCGCCAAGCCAGTCGAACATGAGCTTGACGGTCAGCAGCATGGCCGTGGGGTTGACCTTGTACTGCCCGGCGTACTTGGGAGCGGAACCGTGGGTGGGCTCGAAGACGGCGTAGTCGTCGCCGATGTTTGCTGCGGATGCAAATCCCAGGCCGCCCACCAGGCCCGCCGCGAGGTCGGAAATGATGTCGCCGAACATATTTTCCGCCACCAGTACGTCGTACTCCTGCGGCTTGCGGACCAGCCACATGCACATCGCGTCGATATTCGTCTCCCACAGAGGGATGTCGGGATAGTGGTCGGCAACTTCGCGGGCTACGCGCGTCATCAATCCGCCGGTCTCCCGCAGCACATTTGGCTTCTCCACGAGCGTCACCGACTTTCGGCCGTGTTTCTTGGCGTATTCAAACGCTTGGCGGACAATGCTCTGGCAACCCTGGCGTGACATGATCCGCGTGGAGAGGGCGAGGTTCTCCAGGCCTTTGTCCCCAAACCTCTTCATCTTGGGGTTGAGACACAGGGCGTCGAACACGCTCTGTGGCAGCGGATGAAACTCCACCCCGCCATACATCCCCTCCGTGTTCTCGCGGAACACCACGAGGTCGATATCGTCGCGGAAGTTCAGCGGGTTGCCCGCGTAGGCCTTGCACGGCCGAAGGTTCGTGTGAAGGTTGAGCAGTTGGCGGAGCTTGACGATCGGTGAGAAGTACGACAGCCCCTTGTCCTGAAGCTGTGGCGCCAGCTCTTCGGCCGCCTCGTCCTTGGGCTTGCTCGTGATCGCCCCGAACAGCGCGCAATCGGTTGTCTTGAGAATGTCGATCGTCCGCGGCGGAAGAGCATCGCCCTCGCTGCACCAGAACTCCCAGCCGATGTCGGCAGGAACATATTCAGCGTCGAACCCGATCGCATCGAGCACGATGCGTGCCGCGTCCATCACATCTCTGCCGGTCCCATCGCCGGGCATCCAGGCGATCTTGTATGTGGCCACTGATTACACTCGAAGAGAAAGGGGATTCACCACAGAGTCGCACAGGACACAGAGAAAACGACATAGGTCGAAAAGCGAGCCCGGCCGTCTCGGCCCGGTGGATGCGCGGCCGCACTCGCCGTCTCCGACCGGGCGGCGAGTATAGCGAACCCAGCAGGACAAAGCCGCCGATGGCATCGGCGGTCTTGGCATACCGTTACGTCAGCCGAGCCGCTGCTTGACCAGGTTCTCCGCGCCGCCGGCGACGATCAGCTCCTGGGCAACGGTGCTCAATGGCACAAACGAAAACATCTCACCTTTCACCGCAATCTTCGATGCGGCGAAGTCGATGGTGATCGTCGGGCCGGGGCTCGTCATCTTACTCCCCTCGCCC
>JADFIM010000030.1 GCA_022566725.1 Planctomycetota bacterium | reverse complement strand
ATCAATTCATTGAGTTGTGGATGCAGTGTGGGCTCGCCGCCGGTGATGCGCAGCTTCTCGATCCCCAGGCTGGCGCACACGCGGGCCACGGTGACGTACTCGGACAGTGACAGGAGCTGTTGTTTGGGCATGTAGCGGAAGTCCGGGTCCATGCAGTACACGCAGCGATAGTTGCAACGGTCGGTGACGCTGAGGCGCAGGTCGCGGATGGTGCGCCTGTGGGAGTCGATCAAGCGGCCGGGGCGTTTGGCGTTTGGCGGCGCCGCCACGGGCCTGGATGGCGCTTCGGCAAGGTGGGAAGGCATGACGGGCAATGCGATGGACACAGACACTCCTCGTTCTTCGTTGGTATCAAGTCGCCCTGGTCAACGAGCCGCATTCGTGGCCCCGCGGCTAGCCGCCGGAGACGGCCTGTAGGATCGTGATCGTGTCTCCCTTGGCGAGCGGGGCCTCAATGGAGTGTAGCCAACGGGTGTTGGTTTGGTTGTGGAAGCAGAGCACGTGTTGACGGAGGTTGCCGGTCTCATCGAAAAGATGAACGCCCAGGGCGGGATGACGGTCCACCAATGCCCTCAGCGCGCCGCCGAGTGAATCCGCCTCGATTGGGATTGCTCGCGATTCGTCGATGATCCGGCCGAGGATGCTCGGCAGTTGGACGGTAACCTGGGGCACGGGGTCACTCCTGCACGTAGACCGAAACCGAGAGGATGCGCGGCAGAATACACGAAACCTGGGTCCACGAGTCGCCGGCGTCGTTGGAAACGTGCACCGTCCCGGCCGTCGTGCCGACGTACACCCCGCAAGGATCGAGGTGATCAACGGCCAACGCGTCGCGCAGTACACCCATGTACGCGTTCTCTTGTGGCAAACCGTTGCTCAACGGATCCCAGGCGTCGCCGCCGTTGGCGCTGCGGTAGACTCGAAACCGGCCGTCGGCCGGAATGCGGTATTCGTCGCTCTCCAGCGGGATGATAAAGAGGGTCTTGGACGTGCGATCCATGGCGATGGGGAAACCGAAGGAGGAGTCGAGCCCGGTCTCGATCCTCTGCCAGGTCTCGCCGCCGTCGCGGGTGCGGAACATGCCGGTGTGCTCCTGGCGATAGATAGTTTCCGCGTCATTGGGGTCGGCAACCAGGCCGTGTACGCAGCGACCGATCTCCTTGTGCTTCTTGTCCTCGATGAGCATCGGAATGCCTTGATTCTTGATCTCCCAGGTGAGGCCTCCATCGTCGGAGCGGAACACACCAACTGCGGAGATGCCGCACCAGATGCGCTTTGGGTTCTTGGTGTCGGTAAGGACCGCGTGGGCACAGAGCCCTCCGGCACCTGGATACCACGAGTCGCGTGTCGGGTGCTCGTTGAGCCCCTCGACGGGTGACCAGCTCTCGCCGCCGTCTTCGCTGGCGAAAAGCCCGGCTTCGTCCACGCCGGCGTAAAACCGCCTTGTCTGGAGATTCAAGGTCCAGATCTGGTTGAGCTTGCGCTCGGTGTCCTTGGCCCACGCGGGGCCGTTCTCAATCTGCCGCCAGTTATCAAGGTCCACGCTGACGTGCAATGCCTGGCCGTAAACATCGCTCGCGGTGGCGACGAAGTATCGTCCGGAGTCGTCGCGGGCAACGGTGGTCACCTTCCAGCCCTTGAACAGGGGTCCTTGAATCTTCCAATCTGCGCGGGCGGCGTCTGAACGCAGAAGAAAGGCGCCCTTGTCCGTGCCGACGATGACCAACACTCCCATCGCGTGCGCTCCCTTTCCAGCCGGTGACCCGTGCCGGTGCGGTGCCCGTAGCTGAGGCTTCTATTGTTCGCACCAACCGCGGAAATGTCTCATTGTTTCTTCGCCGGTTGCAGGTATCGGGACAAGTAGGCAAGCTCTTCCTCGAAATCTGCTCGTGTGGCACAGGTCAAGGCCACCTCCTGACGGATCATTGCCGCCAGCTTGCCCCGAGCGATCCAGAGCTTGTTGCGATCCTGTTTCTCGCCGACTAGATGGTCGGCCAGCACCTTGTAGTAAGGCGAATCCTCATCACGCAGGCGGTCCAGAGCGCGTTGGGTCAAGTGCAACGCCCAGGCATTGTCAAAGTCGCGTTGGCGCGCGGGCGGCTCCAGATCCTGCACCGAAACCTCTTTCCGCTTGCGCAGGTGGTCCTGGATCACATGCGTCGTGACCGCCAGGAGTAGGCTGCGGAAGCGGCCGCGGGTGCTGTCCGCTTTGGCCAGCACCCCGCCCCGAAGGATGCGCAGGAATACATCCTGGCAGAGATCGTCCGCGTTGTCTGTGTGAAACCCCCGGCTCTCGATGAACTCCAGGACCGCCGGGCGATACCGCTGGGCGAACTCCTGCAGCGCTGCTTGGTCCCACGCTGCGGCTTGGTGAATCCTGGTCCAGACCGTGGTGGGGAACATTCCTGAATTCTACGGCTTGAATCGCGCACAGGCGCATGTCGAACGTACGAAGGAGACCATAGGCAAGGGAGACATACAATAGGTCCGGCGACGATGAAGACGACGCGCAAGCTAGTTCGCAAAGTGGTGGAACAGGGCCTGTTGAGCCCGGATGTATTGTTGCAGCCGGAGGCGCCCGTTGCGCCCGACGGCTATGAGCTGATTCGGCTCATCGGCCAAGGTGGCTGCGGCGAGGTCTACCTCGCCCGTGATATGAGTCTCGAACGGTTGGTCGCAATCAAGTTTCTGATTGATGCAAGCCCGGCGGATCTTGAGCGCTTCCGCCGCGAAGCCCGATTCACCGCCCGGCTCAACAACCCGACAATCATTGCGGTGTACGAGTTGGGTGAGGCCCAGCAGCGGCCCTACATCTCGATGCAATATGTTGACGGGGGCAATCTGGCGGGCGCTCAGCTGGACCCCGCCGGGGTTGTGCGCGTTCTGCGCGAGGTAGCCCAGGCGCTTGCGCACGCCCATGCCCAGGGCATTGTCCACCGAGACATCAAGCCCCAGAACATCCTGCTTGACCGCGAGGGGCGCGCCTATCTGGGCGACTTCGGCATCGCCCGTGACCTGCGCGGCGATCCGGGCGATACGATCAGCCGCGCGGGACAGATCATCGGCACGCCCGGATTGATGCCGCCCGAGCAGGCCCGCGGCGAAATCCAGGCCGTTGATGCGCGAAGCGATATCTACTCGCTCGGCGCCACTCTCTACTTCAAGCTGGCCGGGTGCTCCCCCTTCGATGGCACGAACGTGGTCGATGTCCTGCACGCAGTGATCCACGACGCCCCGCGGCTGCTGCGCTCTCAAGATGCCTCCGTTCCCCGCAGCCTGGAGGCGATCGTGCTCAGGTGCATGCAGAAGGCCAGGGAGGATCGGTACCAAACGATGGATGATCTGGTCGCGGAATTCGATCGCTTCCTGATCGGTGGTTCGCTCGTTGCCGAGTCTTCGGCTTGGTTCCGGCGTTTAGTCGGCGCGCGCTTTGATGCCCCGCAGCCGGAACCTGCCGACGACATTCGTTCGGACCCGTACTGGACCGTTGGACTGGAGATCGTGCGCCAGATCTCCGCCTGGGACGCCGATTTGTACCGTGTATCCGGCTCACTGAGCCGGTCCTTCGCCAGGCTCGATGTGATTCGAGAGCAGTTGGATAGCATTCTGACCACGCGTCCGGAAACGGCATGGGCGCGCTTCTACCGCGGCGTCGTACTGTTCCGGCAAGGGAAGTTGTACGAGGCGGTGGAGGATATGGAGCGCGCGATCGACCGAGTGAAGAACCTCGGCAGCGCATATTTCGAGCTTGGACGCCTCTACCTGGCGATTCACCTCAAGCAGCAACAGGCGGCGCGCAAGCACATCACCGCGCATGGCATCGAAACCGGGTTGAGTTCGGCGCGCGGGCGTCTTGAACAAGCGGTCGTGGCGTTTCAGGAGGCCCAGCGATTGAGCAGAGAACTTCCACCCTGGCTTGAGGACTGCACCCTCGCGGTGAAGCGGTTGGCGGAGTCGGATTACAAGGGGTGTGTGAAACTTTGCGATCGTATGCTCTCTCGGGACCAGGACGTGGAAGGCCTGTGGAAGCTGCGCGGAGACGCGCAGCGCCTGGCTGGCGAAGATCCATTGGAGAGCTACGATCGGGCGTTGGGGGTCCGCCGCACTTACTTCGAGGCCTTGTACGCCAAGGCGGAGGCGCATCTGGATCGCGAGGAGCTCGATGAAGCCCGCGCGGCCTTGCAGCGCGCTTGCGAGATTCATCCAGAGTTCACGGATGCCGTGGCGCTGCTGGCTCGCACGTATCTCGTCGAGGCCCGGTTGGAATCCGACGCCAAGGTCCTCGACTTCGGGCTGCGAATTGCCGAACAGGCCATCGAAATCGACGCGCGGAATTACGATGCGGCAGTGGTCATGGCCGAAATCCAATTGGACAAGGGACGATCATGCGACAGTGAAGAATGGCTTTCGTCCGCTCTTAAGACACTACAGGGAACCTTAGAGCTTGAAGGCTGTCCGAACCGCGTCAACCTGCTCACTGCGCAGGTCAACCTTGAGCGGGCCCGCCGGGCGCAATCGGTCGGCCAGGATAATCGGCCCCAGCTCGAGGCCGTGGTGGAGTTCTGCCGGCATCAGGGCGATCAGGTCTCAGATAACGAGGCCTGGGAGGTGATCCGCGCCGAGGCCGAGCGAGAGCTGGCCGGGCTGTCCTGACTGGTCGCAACTCGCTGAGGTTGGGAGGGAATGGCTTGCGCGCCGAAATCACGGCATCGCTTATCGAAAATCTCTTGACCGAGCTGTGAGCTGGGCAAGATGGCCGTCGAGCGATTCGAGCTGGGCCGTCAGAACGTGCACCACGGTCCCCTGCCGCTCGATGGTTCCGCGGGCCAGAATCACGACGCCGTGACGGGCGGCGGTGCGATAGCGTTCATAAACCTTCGGCCGCACGATGAGGTTCGCGATACCCGTTTCGTCTTCGAGGGTGATGAACACCAGGCCGGCCGCGGTCGCTGGGCGCTGGCGGACCAGGGTAAGGCCCGCGACTGCGATGCGCGTGCCGTGCGGCCAGCGCTCCTGGCGTTGCAGCTCGCTCGCGGGGGTCACGCCTCTGCGGTTGAGCAGCTCGCGCAGGAATGCAACCGGATGGGCCTTGAGCGACAGGCCAAGCGATGCGTAGTCATGCAAGACCTGCTTTGCGGGGAGGATGGCTGGCAAGGCGGATTGCCGGCAAACCGGCTGCGGCTGAAGATCCTCGAACATGGGCAGATGGTCATCGTTCAGTGCCCGCACGTGCCACAGCGCCGCCTGGCGATCGAGCCCCATTGAGCCGAACGCATCTGCTGAGGCCAGCTTCCGCAAGCCGGCCTTTGATACGCCGGCGGCGCGCCACAGCGCTTCAATGGAATCGAACCGGCCGTGACGCTGCACGGCTTGGGTGATCTTGATCGCCTCCTGCTGTTGCAAGCCGTTGACGAGTCGCATGCCAAGGCGAAGAGCAGGATGGCAACATGCCATGATTTCCGTTGAATCCGCGGGTTGCCGCCCGCGGCTATTGACCCATTTCACTTGGTGCCTCTCTTGGAGCGTGCAATCCCACTGGCTGCATTGGAGATCCACCGGGCGCACTTCAACGCCATGTTCCGCAGCGTCACGGACGATCTGGGCGGGGGCGTAGAAGCCCATCGGCTGGCTGTTGATCAGGGCGGCGGCGAAGGCGGCGGGATAGTGCTTCTTCAGCCACGCCGAGACGTACACGATGAGGGCGAAGCTGGCCGCGTGCGACTCCGGAAAACCGTACTCGCTGAATCCCTTGAGCTGGTTGAAACACCGATCGGCGAACGCGCGTTCGTAGCCGCGCTGGACCATGCCGCGGGTGAACTTGGCTTCGAAGCGTTCGATCTGGTTGCCGCGGCGCTTCCAGGCGGCCATGGCCCGGCGGAGTTGATCGGCCTCATCGGGGGTGAAGCCGGCCGCCACCACAGCCAGCGCCATCGCCTGCTCCTGAAACAGCGGCACGCCGAGCGTCTTGCCGAGGACTCGCTTCACTTGGTCGGTGGGGTACGTCACCGGCTCTTGGCCGTTTCGCCGACGCAGATAGGGATGCACCATGTCCCCCTGGATCGGACCTGGGCGGACGATGGCGACTTCGATGACCAGATCGTAGAAGCAGCGCGGCCGCAGCCGCGGCAGCATGGTCATCTGTGCCCGCGACTCGATCTGAAACACGCCGATGGTGTCCGCCTCGCAGATCATGTCGTAGACGGATGGGTCCTCGGCCGGCACCGTGGCCAGAGACAGCGATCGGCCGTGATGGCGCTTGACAAGATCGAATGCCTTGCGAACGCAGGTCAGCATTCCCAGCCCCAGCACGTCCACCTTCAACATCCCCATGGCGTCGATGTCGTCCTTGTCCCATTCGATCACGGTACGATTCGGCATGGCTGCGTTCTCGATGGGCACCATCTCGCACAATGGCCCGCGGGTGATGACGAAGCCGCCGACGTGCTGCGACAGATGGCGCGGGAAACCCAGTATCGCGTTGGACAGCGCCATCACCTGTCGAATCGTTGGATCGTTTGGGTTCAGCCCGATCTGGCGCAGCCGATCGAGCTTGCCGGTGCGATCCGACCACCAGTCGATGTTCTTGGCCATCCGGTCCACGCAATCCAGCGCCAGCCCAAACGCCTTGCCCACGTCGCGCACCGCACTACGGCCGCGATAGGTGATGACCTCAGCGGTCAGGGCCGCCCGATCCCGGCCATACTTGCGATAGATGTATTGAATCACCTCCTCGCGACGTTCGTGCTCGAAGTCGATGTCGATGTCGGGGGGCTCGTTTCGCTGGCGGCTGATGAATCGCTCAAAGAGCAGGTCGATTCGCTCGGGATCGACGGCTGTGATTCGGAGGCAGTAGCACACCACTGAGTTGGCGGCTGCCCCGCGCCCCTGGCAGAGAATGCCGCGCGATCGGGCAAACATCACCAGGTCGTACACGGTCAGGAAGTACGGTGCGTAGTTCAGTTCTTCGATGAGCTTGAGCTCGTGCTCGATCTGCGTACGCACCCTTTCAGGGACGCCGTTTGGGTAGCGGTGTCGCGCGCCGCAGTGGGTCAACTCGATGAGGTGTTGCATTGGCGTGAGGCCGGGCGGACAGACCTCGTCCGGATACTGGTAGCGCAGCGCATCGAGATTGAACGCGGTCGCGCGCTGCGCGATATCAACCGTTCGCGCGAGTGCCTGCGGATGTTGGGTGAACAGCCGGGCCATCTCTTGGGGCGGTTTCAGGCAGCGCTCAGCATGTGCAAAGAGACGAAACCCCGCGTTTTGGAGCGTGCATCCGTGCCGAACGCACGTCAGGACATCCTGCAATGGGCGCCTCTGCGGAACGTGATAATGGACGTCGTTCGTGGCCACCAGCGGCACACCGAGGTGCGCGGACAACGCCGCAAGCTGCGACAAACGCTCGCGATCATCCGGGCCATAGAGACACGAAGCGGCGATGGACAGGCGATCATCGTCGAAGTGCCGTTTGAGCCCCTGCACGGCTTCGATGAACGTTTGATCGAGCGCCCCCGGAACGAGTGCCGCGGGAATGCCCGGAGGGATCACAACCGCCAGCAGTCCTCTGTTGTGCTCGATCAGATCGTGCAGCACCAGATGGCACGCACCCTTCGGCCCGCGGCGTTTGCCGATGGTGAGGAGCCGGCATAAGCGGCCATAAGATTCGACGCTGGTGGGATAGACAAGAATGGAAAGTTCTTCCTGGTGATCGTGGTGATTGAGTTGCACCGCCAGGCGGCACCCGACAACGAGCGGTATTCCAACCTGTTTGGCGGCCACATGGGCGCGGACGATCCCCGCGACACTGTTGCGGTCGGCAATCGCGATCGCATGGTGCCCCAGCGCCGCTGCCTGTTCGACCAGTTCTTCCGGATGGCTGGCCCCGGTCAGAAACGTGAAGTTGCTGGTGACGTGCAATTCAGCGTAACGGTGGCGAGAGCCGCCGGAGCAACGGCACGAGCGTGCCATGACGCCGGCGTTGGTTTCCCACGGGTGGGGTCGTATCTTTGGATCAGGTGACTCGGGCATTGATCACGCCCACTCGCCGTGCGCGAACCAACGGCCGGCCTCTCGCTCGCGATATACCCACAGCCAGCGGCCGGCGCCGTCCTGAACCTTGAAGTAGTCGCGCTGGGAGTGGCACGTCGGGGAAACGTCCGTGCTCCACCAGACGCTGCCGATTCGTTCGGGGCCGATCGCGGTCACAATCCGATGCTCCTCACCGCGCCATCGCAGCCATGACGGCGGGCCTTCCGGGGTGATGGCCATGACGTCGATGGGCTCGGGGCGCTCCAGCAGGATCGACGGGCGATCCGAGGCGGTGATTTGCTTTGCGTCGTCCTGGGCGCGTTGCGTTTGCATGACCGAGTGTTGACGGAACGATCGTTCGGGCAGATGCGATTCGACCGGATGAACGCACACCGTCCGGTGGGGTCCGAGCCGCTGCGCCAGCGTGTCGATGAGTTCACCAAACGCGCGGTCGGCGGGTGCATCATCATCGGACTCGCTTGATCGCCATTGCCCGTCGGCCTGTTCGATCTGCTCGTGGCGGAGGCGCCCGACAACCGTTGCCGTCAGCGCGATCCGCTCGATCCCGAACCCCATGTGGATCGTTTCAACTTTGGGTTTCAACAGCGACCAGAGGTGCTTCACATCGCGGCTTGGGCGGCTGAGCGTGATCAACACCCGCAGCGCTGCGACATCGAGACGGTCGAACACGATGTCGAGCCGCCGCACGCCGCTTTCGAGGCGCTGCAACTTGCCGGCGAGGTCCTCAGTCAGTTCGCGTACGGTACGCATCACCGCTTCAAGCTGCGTGACAGGACCGTCAAACACGCGCTGGACCGAAGGCGGTTCGACCGGGTGCTGTGGCTGGATCACTTCGATCGTCTCGCCTGTCGCCTGGTCCATCCGCAGTAACAGGTGGCTGCCGAATCGAGCCACGAGCTCCCGTCGCGGCAGCGCAAACAGATGGCCGATGCGCTCGATGCCGACTTCGAGCAACGCCGCAGCGGTGTCTTCGTCGATGCGCAAGGCCTCGATGGGAAGGGGCGTGAGCGCTTGGTGCTCCTGACCGTGGGCGATCACGGATCGCTCTTGGTCACTGAATCTGGCGACCGCCCAGGCACAGCCGAACGTGCTTGCGCAGGCCACGCGAGCGCGGAAGCCAAGCCGGCCGATGCGGTCGGCGAAGGTGTTGACGAGGCGCTGCTCGTTTCCGTAGAGGGGCCGGCATCCGCTGACATCCATCAGCAACCCGTCCGGCGGATCGGGCGCGACCAGCGGAACACATCGGAGGGCCCATCTCGCCAGCGCCTTGAGGGCAGCCTCATCGCCCAGCGGGTCATACGGATGCACGCGCAGCGGCGTGTCCACAAGCACAGCGCGGGCGTGTGTCAGCGTCATCCCCTCCCGCACACCTGCCGCAGCAGAACGCTCGCAGCACCGGGCAACGATCTGCCGAGCGGCGGCGATCTTCACCAGCACCATCGCCGACGCAGCATGGTCCTCATCCCGTTCTCCGCACGGCGCCGTGGCTGACCTGCCAAGGCAATGCTGTCGCCGGATCCGGCTGATCGACCACTTGGGCAGATGGACGGACACGACCCTTTGCACGGTCCCACTCCAGTATCGAGTACGAAGCTGCCTTCCGTGCCGCCAATTGCTGCACGCCTTTGCAGCGCATGAGTTCGATCATCCATCGTGGTCTGGAGTCAGGCGACGGCGCTCGAAGGACGTGCCATCGCGTGACCGCTGCCGATAGTTGCTTCAGTTCCCACGGTGGCCGGGCCAGCAACGCCAGCGAGCGGCCTTGCTCGGCCGCGAGTTGCACCCTTCGCGTCTCACTCATGCGCAATCGGCTGCCATCGGCGACGACCGCCGTCACCGCCGGGCAGCGCAGCGCCAGGTCGATCGCCCACAAGCGGCCCGCCTCATCCGGTGGATCGACAAAGAGTGATTGTTGGAGCAAGAGCCGGTCTGGACCGTGCTCATCGCGGACCAGGACTCGGGGATGCGGCCAGACGCGACGACCGATCCACACCACCCATCGCTCCTGGGTTTTCTCGACCGTTTCCAGCGCTTGCCGAGCCAGATGCGTGAGGACCAACAGGGGAGGCGACCATTGGTTCGCACGGCCATTGCCCCGAGGCTTGGCAGCATTGAAGTGCTCAGGCGCTTCGGTCAGTCCAAACCACTCGTGGATCACTCCCCGTGCCAGTGTTTGCGCCGTAGCCGTACCGTCCCAGCCGGTCGGCACGCTCGCCTGGGGCCTGGAGGCTCGGCGAAACTCGATGGCTTCGATCATTTCCGCCAGCTGCTGCCGCGTGACCGAACCCGCCCTTTTCATCTTGAAAGGGGTACCCACCATCGCCACGATGATAGGTATGTGTTAGGTATATGACAAGCCCCCCAAACCCCCATTTTCAGGGCGGGAATGGGTTCTGTGGCCGCAGGGCCACCCGTGCCGTAGAACCGCTCCAAACGGTTACGTAGGCAGCCCGGAGCCTTGCGACCCTCGCTCCTGGGTGTCTTGAGCTGGTAGAGGTTCGATCAGCGAGGCGTCGTCATTCCCAGGAGAGTTCACCCGTGTGTGCACCCGGTAGACCGAGAAGACCTCACTCGGCGCAGCGGCCAGCAACCGTATGACCCGTTGCGGGTCCTCTTCGTCCGGGTCGAGCCATAGGTCATATCCATCCGGATCGAGAATGACCGGCATCCGATCGTGCACTTGCCGTAGGAGGTCGTTCGAGTCGGTGGTGAGGATCGTGCAGGACTCAAGCGTTTCACCGCCTTCGGGATCATTCCAGGATTCCCACAAGCCCGCGAAGCCCAACGGCGCATCATCGGTGCGGCGAATGTAGTACGGCTGCTTCCGCTTGCCGAGCTTCTTCCACTCGTAGAAGCCGCTGGCGGGAATGAGGCATCGTCTGCGACGCATCGCCTGGCGGAATGCCGGCTTCAGAGCCGCCGATTCGCTGCGGGCGTTGATCATCCGTGCTCCGATAGTTCGGTCCTTCGCCCAGAATGGAATCAGCCCCCACCGCATCGGGACCAGCTCACGTCGTCGCTCGGCGTCGGCTCGGACCACGGCAACCATCTGTGTCGGCGCGATGTTGTATCGGGGCACAAGGTCATATTCCATCCGCTGGAGGTGAAGCAAAGCGGCCAGGACCTCCGGCGGCGTGGTCAATGCATACCGTCCGCACATGAAGCGTGATCCTATCGCAAGCAGTTCCTTTGCTCGACCACCGGGCTGTTGGCCTCAAAGGAGCCCTATTGCACAAGCTGCTGGTCAGTCTGGCAGGAGATTACCCCGGCGATCATGGCGAAATGCGCAGTGATGGCTCGCCCCTTCAGGAAGATACGGGCCGCCGGGTCTGCTGTGGCCGTCGGCCGGCTGTCGTCCGGTATCGCGCCCCCACGGGATCGATTGGGGTCCGCATTGCAATGAGATCAAGAACGCCACGCGGGAGCGAGCAAGTTGCGCGGCGCTTGCGCCGATGAATGGTCTATGTCGCCACCTGCTGGGCACAACAAGGAGCCGCTGGAACCGGCGGGCGATCACATTGACCGCCGGCTCAACGATCTGCAGGCACAGACGCAACTGATTCGTGAGTCCTGGCAGGCAGGCGAGATGGTCCAGCTGCGCATTCTTGCCAGCCAGCTCACGTCCTTGGCCGAGGGAGCCGGCCATGCCGGCATCGGCGAGTCCGCCGCCGACCTTGAAGCCGTGCTCTTCGCCGAGGAGGCCGAAGCGTCGGCGATCTGCGAAAAGATCGAAGCCCTGATTCTGCATTGCAAGCAGGCGTCGTCCGCGACGAAGTAAGTAGCGATTGCCAGGCCGCGGCGATTGACTGACCGCAGAGTCTCAAGGAACGCCCAGGCGAGCCAAGAGCCAACGGCTCTTAGAACCGCCGGGAGATCACGGCCTCAGCGAGCGCCGCCAGCAGGTCCCGGGCCGGGCTGGGCACAAGGCAGGAGAGCTCGGTCTTTGCATGCTCCACCAGGTATCTCGCCTCGCGCTGGGCGTTGCGAACCGCGCCGCTTTCCATCAGCCGAATCCGCAGTTGCTCTGCGTTGCGTTGGGCAAACTGGCGCAGCGTTGTGCTGCGATCAGCATGGTTGGCGGAGGCGAGATATCGGATCAAAGGCAGCGTCACATTGCCCGAATCCAGATCCTTGCCCAGTGATTTGCCAACGATGGATTCGTCGCCGGTAATGTCCAGTAGGTCGTCCTGGATCTGGAAGGCGACGCCCAGTTGGAATCCGAAGCTGCGCATCGATCTGCAGATCGAACCAGAGCCGTCGTGGTCGGAGAGCATCGCCCCGAGTCGGCAACATTCGCCGATCAACGACGCCGTCTTTCGACGAGCAATCTCGAGGTAGGTCTGCTCGTCGAGATCGCAGTCGTCACGATGGTGAAGCTGGAGCAGCTCGCCCTCGCAAAGGGTGTTCGTCACCTCTCCCAAGCTCAGATTGATCGTCGGGTCCTTGAGGGACGAGCAGAGGTGGAAGGCGTTGGAGATCAGATAATCGCCGAGCATCACAGCGGTCTCGTTGCCGCGCAGGTGGTTGACCGTCGCCACACGCCGACGAATCCTCGCCTCGTCGAGCACGTCGTCATGAACCAGCGTGGCGAGGTGGATCATCTCGACCACGGCTGCGATCACGCGATGCTTCTCGCCCAGCGCCGACCCATCCCACGGCGGCGGGCCGGCGGCGAGGCCCGACAGGAGCACCAACATCGGGCGAATTCGCTTGCCGCCGTACTGCTCGATATGACAGCACAGGGCGTTCACCGCGGAGAGATCGCTGGCCACCTGCCGTTGAAGAATCAGCTCCACCTCCTCGAGCTGCTCATCGAGCACCGTGGCGAGGGGAAGATCGATTTCGGCGAGGTTGAGCATGCCGGGCATGGGGATTGATGGCTCGGGCGGAGGTTGATTGACGAGGTGCAACGGCGTGGACTGTCTCGTCGTGGTCTAGGTGGCCCAATTGTAGTGACACGGGCCGCCAGAGGGGTGACTCCCCGGAACCATAGCTCAATATTTGACATGCGTCGTTGATCAAGTCGCCAAGCAGTCCAATCGGTCAGAAAGCCAAAAACATCAGGGCCACCCAGACCAGCAGCTTCAAGACCAGGATGATGATCGCCACCAAAGCCGCATCGCTTAGGTCGATTTCAAACAGCCAGACCACGAGGCCGACAAAGATGAACACCGCAGTGAGGAAAGGGAAGGCCGTGAGTCTAACACCACCGCCGAGCAGCAGGTAGGCGACGTCGTGCGCCGCGCAGGCGCCAGCTATCCGTAGGGTGGCCAAGCCCAGCGGGCCCGCGCCGCCCAACAATAGTTGGGACGCGATGAACAGAGCCAAGATGCCCACCGCCACCGATACACCCAGCCCGATCGGATAGACAACTGCGAAGGCCGCAGCGCTCACCTCGGGATCCGACGAGGCCAACCGAACGAACAGGCCCAGAGCTATAGGCGCGCATACCCCCAACATCACCAGCGGCTTGATGTACTCCATGCGGCCGGTGCGCTCGGTGGCTTCGCGCTGCTCTTGGAGCGTTTCGTTCCATCGGGCTTTCGAGAACCGAGGATCCTGGATCGGCGGCATGGTTCAGTTGCTCGTATTGCTCGCCCCATTCAGTGTCGCCTGGGTCACTGAACAAGCCTAGCGCAACGTCACTGGCGGTGCGTGTCTCAACCTGGAAGGATCGCGACACGAAGAGGTCGATTACTCTTGGGCGACCAGATAGGCGATCCAGCCTGGGCAGGCTTCGCCGCGGTCCGAGGGGCGGAACTCGTCATCGCCCTCGCCGGTCTCCTCGTCGGTCCCTTCCCAATAGACCGTCACCTTTGCAAACCCGGCCTCAGCGAGCAGCTCCCGCAGTTCAGGCAGCGTCCAAAGCCGCCAGTCGTACGTGAATGCTTTGCGGAGCTCAGTCTCATCTGGAAAGCGGAAATGAATGTAATTGATCGCTTCGCCGGTGACAGGGTTGTAGAGGCTCTGATCCCAGACGTAGGTGAACCCCTTGACACGGCGCTTCTCCTGGATCTCCAGGAACGCATCGCTTCCACCGTAGGCGTCGAGCAAGAATAGACCATCCTTCGCCAATGCCAGGTGGACTCGCCTGAAGTACCGGCGCATCTCGTCGCGGGTCTTGAAGATGAAATAGCTGAAGTTCATGGCCAAGACGCAGTCCACGGCGGGCGTTCTGACCCGCCGAACATCAGCCCGGCGCAAGGTCAGCCGCCGACGCTGCTCCTTATCAAGGCGCTCGGGGAGCTTCGCCTTGGCCCAAGCGAGCACTGAGGCGTCGATATCGACGCCGATCGCCGTATTGGTCTTTCGCCGCTTGACCCATTCGACGGCGGTGAGGGCTGTGCCGCAGAAGTCCTCGCGGATGTGACGGGCCAGCCGGCGCCGGCGCTCCTTCCATACCTGGTCGATAAAGTCGCATTCGGCTTCCGGCTCCTGGACGGAAAGCTCATAAAGCTCATGCTTGTCGCTGGCGGCCGCGGTACGCCGGCTGCGGCGCTTACGCGTTCTCGTGATCGTGTGCTTCCTACTCATGGCCGGGCAATGTAGCGAGTACGGACGCCCAAGCAAGCCCACGAAACGCGCGGGTGGGTACCGGCGGCGACAACACGGTTTCGCCGGGTGCGTTCCTTGCAACGTCGAACGTCCTCGCATCCGGGCCAAGCGCGGAAGGTGAGAATGACGCAAGGGCCGTTAGTTCATCGGCCGAAGCGTTAGCGGATCGCGCAACGGCAAATGGGTGACGGCCCCGCTGAAGAAATCGCTCATGTTGGCCCGACCCTCCAGGTCGCCGGAGGCGATCTCGTCCCACTTGCCCACGACAACCATCGCCATTTGATCAGCAAGGAGGTAGGTCTGCGCAACCCGCATGATGTCGGCCGCGGTCACCGCGCGGACGTTGTCCCGGTAGGTCTGCCAGTAGTCGGGTTCTCGATTGGTCAGTTCATCGTTGACGAAGACGTTGAGCATGCCGGCCTTGGACTCAAAGGTCCTGGGAAAGGTCTCGATCAAAGCGTTCTGAGCGGTCGCGAGCTCGTCGTCGCTCACGGGCTCGTTTCGGATGCGTCGGATCTCTTGGAGGATGATCTTCATGGCCAGGGCGACGGTGCGATTCTTGGATTGGAACGATGCCCGAAACTCGCCCCGGTAGTGGACGCGAGGGCTCATGGCTGAGCGTGCGGAGTAGGCCAGCCCCTCGTCGCTGCGCACACGGCTGACGATGCGGCTGACAAACCCGCCCCCGCCGAGAATCCGGTTCATCAGCAGCATCGGGAAGTAGTCGGGATCATCGCGGCGAATTGCGCGCAGGCCGATCGAGACCCTCCCCTGAGGGATGTCCTTCTCGACGTGGTACACGCCCGGTTCAAACGTCGCCTGCGGGGCCGGCGGGTCGGAAACCGGCTCACCGATCACCCAGCCATCAAACGCGTCCTGGAGCTTCTGGAGCATGATCTTCGGCTCAAAGTCGCCGGTCACCGCCACGATCAGATTCCCCGGATGAAAGATTCGCCGATGCATCGACTGAAGGTCGCCAGCCGTCAGCGACTCGATCGACGACTCGGTCGGCAATGCGGCCTCGAAGTGATCGTCGCCGTACAGCAGGAACCGCCATTCACGGGAGAGGATTCGGGCCGCGTGGTCGTTGCGCTGTTTCATCTGCTCAAGCGTCTCCTGCTTGTAGAGCGCGAGGCGACTCTCCTGAAAGCCGGGATTGCGGACCATGTCCATGAACAGCGCGAAACATTGGCCGAAGTTGGAGGCTAGGCAGTTCAGCGAGGCGTTGGACTGTGTGGGGCCGGCGGAGCTTGAAGCGTTCGCGGCCAGGAAATCGAACTCTTCGTCCATGTCTTGGGCCGAGACGGTGGTCGTGCCGCCACGGCGCATCATGGCTCCCGTGGCGGCGGCCAGGCCCACCTGGTCCGCAGGGTCCAGGTACCGCCCACCTTTGAACGTGAACACGATGTTGATCAGCGGGAACTCGTGACTCGGGGCGAGATACACCGCCACGCCGTTGTCCAGCGTTTGGCGGTATTCCCCTGCCTGCGGTGGCTCGAACACCAGCGGCGCAAAGACGATATGCTGAGGATGTGGTGGAATGTTGGCGATCGCCCCAAGGCCGATCAAGCCGGCAATCCCGATTGCGATGGTGCTTGGCTTTGGAATTGGCATAGCTTGGTCACTCGATTGGTTAGTTGCCGCTCGATGATTCCAGCTCGGCGATTCGTTCCTTGATCTTCTTGACCACGTATTTGACGGCAGCCTGATCGTCGGGCGGGACCTGGTCCATCATGCCTTCCATCATTGCGGCCATCATTTGGAGTCGGCCGAGGTCTTTGACCTTCAGTAACTGGCTCACCTGCTGTTGAACGCGGTCGCGGGTTGGGGCGTCCAATGCCGCCAGTTCGGCGTCTTGGGGCTCCATGCCGGCTTTGCGGGTGTAGATAGCCACGGCACAATTGGACTTGTCGAAGTAGGTGTTGGCGATCCGCGTGATGTCGTTAGTGGTGACAGCCTGGAGCTTGGCGGGGCTCTCGTTGATGTACTCCCAACCGCCGAGCCCTTCATACAGCCCCAGCTGGATCAAGAGGAAGAAGTTACTCTGCAGCCGGCGGTATGCGTTGGCGGCGAGCCGGTTCTTGACCTTTTGCAGTTCTCGCTGAGGGACCGGTTCTTCCTGGAGTCGGGCGAGCTGTTCGTACCACGCCTCCTCCAACTGCGGTGGATTGGCGTCGCCTTTGACCTGGGCCCGAAACGAAAAGGCCCCGGCATACTTGCGACTGTCAGCGCCGGCGGAGGCGGATGAGGCGATCTCCTTGCCTTCCACCATCGCCTTGTAGAGTCGTCCGGTTCGTCCGTTGAGAACCTCAGCCATGACCTCCAATGCGAAGCTGTCAGCGTGGCCAAACGGCACAGTGTGGTAGCGGACCTCGACTTGCGGCTGGCAGTCACACTGGGCGTCCATCCGCATCTGGGCCTTTTGTTCAACCTCAAGTGTGACCACGGCGGGCGGATCGGTCTCGCCGCGCGAAAGCCTCCCGAAATACTCGCGGATGATCGGCTTGATCGCGCCGGCCTGGAAATCGCCGACCACCACCCCGACCAGATTGTTCGGCCGATAGTAGATATTGAAATACCGCTGCGCTTCGGCGCGGGTGTAGCTGTTGAGGTCGCTCGGCCAACCGATGACCGGCCAGGAATACGGCGAGGACTGCCAGAACATGGCGTTAAACTGTTCGCGGAACTCGCCGGTCGGGGTGGATTCGGTCCGCAGCCGGCGCTCTTCGTGGACGACGTCGCGCTCGGCGTAGAACTCGCGGAACACAGAATCGTACAGCCGATCCGACTCCATCCACGCCCACAGCTCGAACTTGTTGCTTGGCACGTTGACGAAGTAGAAGGTCAGGTCCTCGGAGGTAAACGCGTTCATGCTCGACCCGCCGAGCTTGGTGTATACCTCGGAGTACTCGTCCTTGACGATGATGTCGCGGTGTTGTTCGGCCAGCTCGCGCAGCTTTGCCCGCAATGTTCGCATCTGGTCGGTGTCGTTGGCGGCGTCCCACGGATCGTCAATTTCGCCGCGGCGGAAGCGCTGGTACTGCACGGTCCAGATCAGCTCGTTGAGCTGGCCTTTGATCGCCTCTTGGCCGGCGATGT
>JADFIM010000029.1 GCA_022566725.1 Planctomycetota bacterium | reverse complement strand
CATCACGTGACGGGCGAGATAAAGCAAATTCGCGAGATGTCGGAAGACGACCTGAATGACGAGATTGATGATCTCATCCAGCAGCGGGAGCGTCACGGCGTGAGCAACGGACGCTGGAGGTAGCGCAGTGACCGACGTCATCCCCGCGCAGGACGTGACGCTGCACTCGAGGCTGGGGCTGACCTTTGCCTTCATCATCGAGTTGCTGATCTGCATCAGCAGTCCTGCGCTTGGCTTGTTTTAACAATGCGTAATAAATGCGCTTTGCATCCGAGCCAGTTATATCCTCACACGCTTTAGCGACCTCGCCTATGTACCTCTCAAAGATAGTGCGGCGTTCGGATTCACGTAGCATTCGCTTTCTACGACGCAGATATGTTCCTAGCTTTCTCCCACATTCCTGGAGTGCTAGCTTCATCTCCTTGCGAATCTCATCGTAATCCGCAATCGCTTCTTTGGATTCACTTGTAAATGGAACCCAAACACTAGCCATGTGAATCATGATCACTAGCGGACCTTGCGGGAGACTTCCCCGAGGTTGGCTTAAACCA
Organism: Planctomycetota bacterium; assembly: GCA_022566725.1. Taxonomy (GTDB): domain Bacteria; phylum Planctomycetota; class Phycisphaerae; order Phycisphaerales; family SM1A02; genus JADFFQ01. Next base: position 17,153 of record JADFIM010000029.1, on the reverse strand, counting down.
TAATTCTTCCAACTTGCTTCTAATGCGCCCTTAAACGAGCAGCAAGAGGACTGCTGATATAGTAGCGGAACCCTATTTGCGAACCTGATAACGCGAGCAGCATCTTCACCTTGAATTTCGCCTCCATATGCGATTCCAACTTCTATCTGAAATGGATTGCCTCTATACACCGCAGGTGGCCGAGTCGCAGCCGTATAAAACTCAGCTTTCACACCACGCAATAGCCCTGCAAGCATGGCTTTGGAACCAATAGGAACTAAGCAGTCCGTTGGTGGTGGGTTAATGCGAATTTCCTGAATCGCTTTGTATAGCTTCTCTGCATCATTATGATCAATTGTCTTAATCCAACTATTGCCGGTCAGTCCCGCTGCAGAAGCAATGTCTCTTGCCTTGGTGGGACCTACTCTACAAAAATCATTACGTAAGAAGCCCGCAAGCTGCTTCTCCGTCGTGCGCTCTAGCATTTGAATCAACGTGCCAAGTTCAATGCCCTTGGGGTGCGGCTTGATTTCCGTGGGTTCATCCGGGAGTTCATCAACCGTCCGCGGGAACTCGATCGTTTCGTTGTTCGGCGTTACATAAGTGATCCGGGCGTGGGAATTGGCGATCGCGGTCTGTTCGAGATACTCGTCGATGGATTGACGACCTTTCTGATACTTGCCGACAAGTTCGATGGCGACCTGTGTGCCGTGGCCTTGGGGGAAAAGTTGGTCATCTTCGGGATGCTCGGTGTCGCTGACGATCTCCGGGCGGTTCCTGGTGGTGTCGATGCGCAGCAGGACCTCGTGGGCGGGCTTGCGCCTGGAAGTCTTGGAGATGATCAACACCCCCTTGCCGGTGGTCATCAGCCCGTACATCCCCGCAGCGGAGATGCCGATGCCCTGTTGGCCGCGAGACATCTTCAGCCGGTGGAACTTGGAGCCGTAGAGCAGCTTGCCGAAGATATTGTCGATCTGCTGGCGAACGATGCCCGGGCCGTTGTCGCGGACGGTGACTCTGAACCGCGTCTCGTTAAGCGGAAGGACCTCGACGCGGATATCGGGCAGTATCCCGCCCTCCTCGCAAGCGTCCAGGGCGTTATCCACGGCCTCTTTGACGGTGGCCAGCATTGCCCGGCGAGGATTGTCAAACCCGAGAAGATGGCGATTCTTGGCAAAGAACTCGCTGACGGAGATGTCCCGCTGTTGTCCGGCCAGCGCCTCAGCCGTGACCTTGGTCCGCGGCTTCTTGCGCTGATGTGTCGGTGGCGATGTCGTCGGCTTGCGAGCCCTAGTCATGGCTGGGGTCGTTGATTGTTTCGGTTGATCCAGTAGCGTCGTCATGCAACGCCTTCCCTGGCGAACTCGATCATATGCGGGCGGTGATCCTGCGGCGGCCTAACTCCCGATACATGATCGGTCCATCACGGGGCCACAAGCACAGATTTCAGTGGCCGGCCGGTCGGGGCGCCTTCTTGTGCAATCCGAGCCGCCGCATTCCCGTGAGGGGTCTCACCCGAAGTGATGAGTGCGATCGTTGCCTCCATGACCGAATCGTGCGCTTGAAAGATGGCCGCTGGCGAGGACGCCGCGGCTCGCCTCAGCCCGCACTCGTCGCATGAGCAGACTTGGCCGGAGTGTTGTTTGCCCAGCCGACCAAGGCAGCGGTATGCTCTGGGCGCCGAAGCGCTGTCATTGGTCAGAAGCGAGCGAGTCGATAGCCATGGAAACCACCCTCATCATCCTCAAGCCGGATGCCGTTCAGCGGGGGCTCATGGGGCGGATCATCAACCGCTTCGAGGACAAGGGGCTCCAGATCGTCGGGGCGAAGTTGATCAGGATCAGCCCGGATCTGGCCCAGCGACTGTATGAGCCGCATCAGGGCAAGCCGTTCTATGAGGGTCTGGTGCGGTTCATGACCTCTTCGCCGGTGCTGGTGATGGCGGTACGGGGGCTGGGGGCGATCGAGATCAGTCGCAGCCTGATGGGGGCAACGTTCGGCTCCAAGGCCCAGCCAGGCACGATCCGGGGCGATTTCGGCGTCTCCAACAGCTTCAACCTGGTCCATGGCTCAGACGGACCGGGCACGGCCAAACGTGAGCTGGATCTCTTCTTCGAGCCCAGCGAACTGCTTGACTACCCGCGGTCGATCGAAGGCTGGGTGTATGACCTGTCGTCAGGCGGCCCGGAGTAGGCCAGGTAATCGCGCGAACCCGAGCCGGCTTGGGGCGTCCGACCCCATAGATGGCCGGGAGAACCGGCGTTTTTCATGCTTTTCGGAGCAGATTCGCCGATCTTGGGGTGCGTTGTGCTGCACTTGACCTCGGCGGTGGGGCGGTGCTGTGACGGCTCAGAGGTCGCCTCGCCTGGGCTGCGGATCATCTTGCCTCGCGCTGGGGGGCGAGAACTGAGAAAATGATGTCTCTTTTTAGAATATTTCTAACCATGTGAACCGTTTATAGGAATCAGGGTAATAGTAGGGAGGGTGCAGTTGTGCCCATGGCTTGGCTTGTGATATTTGTCACAATCTTGGCGAGACATATGGAGGTCATTTGGGCCGGATAGGGGAGGGGCTGATTTGGGGTGGTTCGGATCGGCAGAGGACGCGAGACATGCTTCAGGCGTTGATTGGCAAGAATTCACCGCTCAGTCGGCTGCGTCAGCGGCAATGGCTGAGGGTGCGGCCGGAGCGTGACGCCTCGCCTCGACACGCCGGGCTGACACCCCAGGAGCAGCGTCTGCTTCGCCAGATCCTGGGTCATCCGATCGACTATATCGATTCCGACGAGTTCACCCGCGCGGACGCCGAGGCCCGGATCTACGACCAGGCTGAAGTGATCGAACGGCCGGACGTGTCGTGGTATCGGCCGCTGATGGACGATCCGGAGCCGAGCCGGCCGCAGATGCCCAAGAACACCGGCACGGTCCTGCTCACCGCGGCTCAGGAGCGGGTCTTGTTCCTCCAGTACAACTACGCTCGCCATCGGGTCCGCCGGTTGCAACTGTCCATCGGCCCCAACGAGCCGACCGAGGAGCAGGCCCGGGAGTTGCTGCGCTGGTATCGCGTTGCGAGCCGGTATCGCGAGCAGATCGCGGAGACCAACCTCGCGCTGGTGCTGGCGATGGCGAAGCGCACGCGGATGAGCGAGGTGGACTTCGCCGACCTGGTCAGCGAGGGCAACATGGCCCTTCTGCGGTCGGTGGACAAGTTCGACTGCGGCCGGGGCTTCAAGTTCTCCACGTATGCCTGCCGTGCGATTCTCAAGGCGTTCTCGCGTCAGGGCATGAAGCTGACCAAGTACCGCCAGCGCTTCCCGACCGATTTCGACCCGGCGATGGAGAAGTCCAATCACCTGGAGGTGGTTCGCCGGGGGCGCGAGCTTGACGCGGCTGAGGAGGTCAAGCACATCGTCGTGAGCAACGAGGCTGAGCTCACGAACGTGGAGAAGACCGTCGTGTATCACCGCTTCGGTCTCGATGCCGAACAAGACAACGATCCCATGACCCTCGAGCAGGTGGGTCAGATTATCGGCGTGACCAAGGAGCGTGTCCGCCAGATCCAGAACAAGGCGTTGGAGAAGATCCGCCTGACCGTGGAGGAGAACGCCAAGCGTCGAAATGGTGAGTCCGAGGAGGAGGACGATGGCCCGAGCCCATCGGACAACTGACCGACGCCAATCGTTTGCGACAACCCCGACCCCCCTGGGCCGGGGTTTTCTTGCTTCATTGGCCGGTGGCATCGGCCGATGGGAGCGCGGAAGGGTGTCTCAGCGCGGTTGATTCGGTGGTCTGCCAGTCCGTAGAGTTACGTAGCGTATCGGGGTGCGCTCCGTGGAATCCCCTGCCGCGATGCGCGATGGTGGGAGAGCCGTGGCCGCCAGTCAAACGATGACGAAACATCATTGCACCGCGTCCGATCTGTCGCAGCGCGGCGCGATCCCGCTGCCGGTCTTAGCCACCGCCCACCACCCCACAGGCACCATCCGCAAGTCGAAGTCCGGCAAGCGCCGCGCGGTCGTGCTCGCCACGGTGCAGGCGCTCATCCTCGCGCACGTGGTCCTGTGGTTGCTGTCGCGAAAGTACGGCTGGTGGGGCGGGCGGACCACCACCCCGATTGAGCCATCGGAGTCGATGGAGTTCGTCAAGCACGGTGTGGTGAATGCCGGCTTGATCTTCTTTGTGCTGGCGCTGCTTTCGACCCTGATCTTCGGCCGGTGGTTCTGTGGTTGGGGCTGCCACGTGGTGATGCTCCAGGACCTTTGCAGTTGGATGATGAAGAAGATGGGTGTTCGGCCGAAGCCGTTTCGTTCGCGCCTCTTGATCTATGTGCCTCTGGTGTTGGCGTTGTACATGTTTGTCTGGCCGGTGTTTTACCGGCTGGCGATCGCGCCGTGGATCCAGCCCGATCTCGTCTGGCCGGGCTTTTCCGTCCAGTGGACGACCACCGAGTTTTGGAAGACGTTCCCGTACTCGTGGCTGATCGTGGTTCCGTTCCTCGGAATCTGCGGATTCGCTGCGGTGTACTTCCTCGGCTCCAAGGGATTCTGCACCTATGGCTGCCCGTACGGAGGTTTCTTTGCTCCACTTGACGAGTTTGCCGTGGGGCGCATCCGCGTCACAGATGCGTGCGAGCAGTGCGGCCATTGCACAGCCGTGTGCACCTCGAATGTGCGCGTGCATGAGGAGGTACGCGAGTACGGCATGGTCGTTGATCCAGGTTGCATGAAGTGCCTGGATTGTGTCAGTGTGTGCCCCAACGATGCGCTCTATTTCGGCTTCGGGAAGCCGGCTCAGCTCAAAGGACCGGCCAAGACCAAGCCACCCAAGAGGAAATACGACCTCACCTGGCCGGAGGAGATCACTCTTAGCGTCGTGTTCCTCTGGGTGTTCCTGTCCGTGCGCGGGGTGTATGGCCTGGTTCCGATGTTGATGGCCGCAGGGATCGCCGGCGTGATCACATATCTCGCCTGGAAGCTGTGGCGTCTTGTGCGTACTCCGAGCGTCCGCTTCCACCAGTTCCAGCTCAAGTACAACGGATCGCTGCGGCGACCAGGCTGGCTCTTTGGGGCCTCTGTGGCGTTGTTGCTCGTTCTGACCGCTCATAGCGGTGCGGTGTCCGCCGCGTTCAACCTGGCCCAGTATCACGGCCGGCGCGTCACGATGCCGCCTGAGATCACCTTCTCCGGCGCTGCGGTGCGAATGCCCGAGGAAATGACCGCCCATGCGGACAAGGCCCTTCGGCTGTATCGCGTTGCATCGACCATTGGCGAGGGAGGAATCGGGCTGGCGCCGTTTTGGCAATCGGAACTGGATATGCGGATGGCGAAACTGCTTTCCGCCAAGCTCGAGTTCGCGCAGGCCGAGAGTCTGCTGCGCCGTGCGCTGCGCCGCGATGGCCGCCGCGAAGTGTATTGCGCAGGTCTGGCTTGGGTGTTGCGGGCACAGCTCCGCCTGCCCGAGGCATTGGCGTACTACGCCCAAGTGCTGACCGACGAGCTCACCTACACCAGCATGCTCGATGATTACCTGTTGCTGTGTCGCCAGGAAGGCCTGCTCGATGAGGCGATCGAAGTCTGCCGACGGCGGCTCGAACTCGATCCCGGCAACCTGCACACGATGCGCCGGCTGTCGCTGCTACTTCTTGATACCGGACAGATTGACGAAGGCGCCGATCTGGTCCGCCGAACAATCGACCTCGATCCCGACAATCCCACCGACCATTCCACCCTGGCCTTGGCCTTTGCCCAGCAAGGCGATTACCAACGCGCGTATGAGGCGATGACTCGGGCCCTCGAGCTGGCGCCCGATGACATTCGGATGAACCGTGAGATGGCGGGTCTGCTTCAAGCCCTCGGCCGGTCTGATGAGGCTCAAGCGTATCTGGATCGGGCACGGCAGCTTCAACTTCTCGACCCGCACACCGCGCCGGGTCACCGCCACTGATCTGCCGGGGACGGGATCGTTGGGCTCGGGCTACGCCTCTGCGTCCTTGAACAGTTGATAAAGTGCCGACGCCGACTCCGCAGAATACGCAGCTTGACGAATGTTCGCGTCTGACATCAGCCGGCTGATCTTGCCCAGTGCCTGGATGTGTTCGGATGTGCGGTCCGGAGGCGACACCAGCAGTACGACCAGCTCCACCGGTTTCCCATCCACAGCGTCGAAATCGATAGGTTTGGCCGGCCGGCCGATCGCCACCACCAGGTTCTTCGAGCGGTTCGACTTGCCGTGGGGGACGGCCAATCCTTCGCCGATGCCCGTGGACCGTTGTTGTTCGCGTTCCCACACCACCTGCTTCAGCGCCGCTGGATCATCGATCACCCCGGCCTCGCCCAGCAGGTCCACCAGCTCGTCGATGACCGCCTTCTTTTGCGTGGCGATCAAAGGCACCTTGACCGCCTTGGGCGAGAGGATGTCCGTGATCTTCATCGTGTTGGGAGCAGCTAGAGGAATCATGGAGGCTGCCGAGAGCGGCTGGCGCACGAATCACGGATCACGGATCATACCATACATGCAAGCGGGCCCCAAACGCTTACAAAGCACTCGTTCCAAGCAGCGCGAAGTAGCTGCCATCGGCATACCGGCTTGGCGGGTCACCCGGCAGTGACCTCGGCAGACGCTGTTCTTGGCCGCGCACACGCAATCGGTGCCACCGCTCGATCCACTCAACTTGCTGCTCGTTCTCTTGGGGTTCCAGGCTGCACGTGCTGTAGAGCAACTGCCCGGTCCCAGTCAGCAGCCGGATCGAATCCGCAATGATCTGCCGCTGGAGTTTGACCAATTGGGCCAGACTCCGGCGGCTAAAGCGATACTTCGCCTCCACCCGCCGGGCCAAGACGGCGGTGTTGCTGCACGGCACGTCCACGACCACCAGCTCAGCGTGGCCGGCAAACTCAACCAGTTGACCATGCTTGACGACCCGCACTTGTGCGTGGCCCTTGAATACCTCCTGTAATGCCGCGAGCTTCGGCGGCTTGATGTCCGTCGCGACGATGCGAGCGTGGGGATGCAGTTCAGCCAGCTGTCGGGTCTTGGTGCCCCGGCCCGCGCAGACCTCGACGATCAGGTTCGGCGCAAGGTGAGCGGTGGACCTGACCGCCCTCGCCGATGAGGGATCCTGCACTCGTGCGTTGGGATAGCTTCTCAGCAGCTTCTCCAGGGCCGTGCGATCACCGTCGAATACGGCAAAGCCGTGCTCCTCGTGCTGCTCACACTGGGGAGGAAGACTTGCATCGCGAGCCGCCGCGTCCACGCGAGCGGATTTTTCCGCTTCGTCTGGTAGGCCCGCGACGAGGATCGGCGGATGGATCAAACTGTGCGCGGCAAGTTGCCCGGTACGCTCTTGGCCGAAGCGCTGCACCCAGCGTGCAAGAAGCTCCGGGGGGTGCGATGTCTGCTGCCCAAGCCGACACAACGGATCATCGGCAAAGATCGGCTCCTTGAGCCGCCAGGCCCTCCCATCGTGCAGCGGCAACTGTTCGGGCGGGCGAGGTATCAGAAACCTGGTTTCACCTTGATCATCAACGATACGGTCGCGGAGATTCGCCACCCGACGAAGCACCGCGTTGACCAATCCGCTCGCCTTCGCCGCCACATTGGTCTTCGTCCATTGCACCGCTTCATGGATGACCGCATGATCGGGCAGGCGGTCCAGCAGCAGCAGTTGTGCAGCGCCTGTTAACAGCGCCGCCTGGACTTGCGGCTGAAGGTGATCCCATGGCCGGCTGAGTTGCGACTGCAGCACGGTCACCAATGTCAACCATCGTCTGGCCACGGCCTGATCGATGGCGTGGGCCAGGGCCGCGTCCCGTCGATCAAGAGTATTGGTGTCCAGCGGGCTGAGATCGAAATGGGGAAACCGCTTTGCCCGCGCCGCCACCCGGGCCGTGACCAGGTCCCGGGCCTGCATCGGATCGGACGGTGCGCTACTGCTTGTGAGGTTCGTCCGGGCCGGATGCATGGGTGGATCGTAGGCGAGCCACCGGTCGCTCCAACGTGGTTATCGCTTGGGAGCCGGACTGTCGCTTCGGTCGTTGTGGGCGATCACCGATCCGTCAGGCCGCCACTACAATTGGCGGCGTTCGGCCGCTGCCGACAACCGCAGAATCCCGGCATCATGAGCGACCGCTACGAATCGACAACCCGCCAGGAGTGCTTGCAATGAAACTCAACGTATTGGCGCTGGGCTTGGCGTTCGGATTGATTTGGGGACTTGGCCTGTTCATCCTCACCTGGTGAATCATTCTTTTCGATGGCCAGACTGGTGAAACCACGATAATCGGGCTGGTCTATCGCGGATACTCGATCACCGCGGTCGGCAGTGTCATTGGTCTGATCTGGGCGTTCTTTGACGGCGCCATCGGCGGCGTGATCTTCGCCTGGCTGTACAACCTCCTCGCGGGGCGCTTGACACGCAGCGCGTAACGACACAACGGGGGCAGGAGCACAAGGCCGCCTCGCGGGTCGGGGAGCTACCGCGGAACTCGCTCAGGCGGTGGCGGCGGGGGCGTGGTGTTGGGCGGCGGTGCGCAGGGCGTCGGCTTTGTCCGTCTTTTCCCAGGTGAAGGTGCCTTCGCCTCCTTCGCCGGGGGTTCGACCGAAGTGGCCGTGGCAGGCGGTGGGGCGGTAGATCGGCCGAAGCAGGTCCAGCGCCTCGATGATCCCGCGGGGCGTCAGCTCGAATTGCTCGCGGATGAGTTGGACTAACTTCTGCTCGTCAATTTTCGCGGTGCCCTCGCAATCGACGCTGATCGAGGTCGGGTCCGCCTTGCCGATGACGTAGCTGAGTTGCACTTCGCAGATGTCGGCCAGCTCGGCGGCGACGATGTTCTTGGCGATATAGCGAGCCATGTAGGTCGCGCTGCGGTCCACCTTTGACGGGTCCTTACCGGAGAACGACCCGCCGCCGTGCCGGCCGCGCCCGCCGTAGGTATCGACGATGATCTTTCGTCCGGTGAGCCCGCAATCGGCCTGGGGTCCACCAAGCTCGAACTTGCCGGTGGGATTGACGTGGATAGTGATGTCATCGTGCCACCACTGGTCACCGAGAACCGGTCGAACGATGTGTTCGACGACCGCCTGCTTGAGCTGGTCCTGCTTCTCGCTGAACTGTGGTCCGTGCTGAGTGGAGAGCACCAGCGTGTGCACGCGGAGAGGTCGCCAATCTTCATATTCCACGGTGACCTGACTCTTTGCATCCGGGCGCAGGTGCGGGATCTCGCCGGATCGACGGACCTGGGCCTGTCGGGCGACCAGCCGATGGGCCAGATCGATCGGCAGTGGCATGAGCGACGGCGTTTCGCGGCACGCGAAGCCGAACATCATTCCCTGGTCGCCGGCCCCCTGGGCCTTGCCTGCTGCGAGGTCTTCGTCAACGCCCAGCGCGATGTCCGGGCTTTGCTGGTCGAGCGACACCTGCACGGAACAGCTGTGGCCGTCGAACCCCATCGCTCCGTCGTCATATCCGATCTCCAGCACGGTGTGGCGGACGATGTCGGTAATGTCAATGTAGCTCTTGCAGTTCACTTCGCCGGCGATGACCACCATACCGGTGGTCACCATGACCTCGCACGCCACCCGCGAGTTGGGGTCAACCGCGAGCATCGCATCAAGGATCGCATCGGAGATCTGGTCGGCCAGTTTGTCGGGATGGCCCATGGAGACGGACTCAGACGTGAACAACTGCGATCGAAATGACATGAGCGGGTCTCTGAGAAGTAACCTTCGACGGCGTTGAGCGTCACGCTGCTGCAACGGGCGGCTTGGCCACCCTTCAAGAGCGTCCAACCCCACTCTAGCGTCCGGTCACGCGCCCGGCAAGACGCGCGTTTGGTCCCTGAATTCCCGCTCCCGATCATCACAGAGGCCCTATTTTCGCACCGGGATGGAACATATCTGCGTTTTCCTCTCAGCCTCCCGTCATTGGTGAGGTACGCTATAAATGAATGCGTCGATGGTTGGTCCTCCGCTGGGCCATGCGCGGCCCCAACCTCGATGGGTGAGTGTGGCGATGTGCCCGGCGCCTGCGGCTGAGCATCTGACGCGACAAGGAGTGGAATCGGTGCCTTGGCTGAGACGAATCGCTTCGACCGGCTGTTTCGTGCTGATGTCGCTGGGAGTTGGCGCGTCGATCGCCTCCGCTGCGGTCGATTCCGATCGAATCGCGGCGCCGGTATGGGGGCCGGATGTTTTCGGCGGATATGCGTCAACGCACATCATCGTTCAGCTCGAGCCTGGGATCGAGCCTGGCCGGCTGGTCGACGGCCGATTGACTTTGCTTGGGGTCGCCGAGCAGCACCAGCCGTCGGGCCCGCTCGGTCCTGCCGGCGCCGCGACTGTCCAGGCCGCCGACATGATTGCCGCTGCGCTGCAGAGGTGGAAAGCTGAATTGATCACCCCGGCATTGACGACCCAGCCGGCCAATCGACAACTCGCCGCTCAGATCGGACTTGATCGGTATTACAAGATTCATGTGCCGCCCGGCACTGACGCGCCGGCCATGGCTGCGCAGTTCGCGGGTTTTGTTACGCACATCGAGTCGGCGGAGGTTGATGGCATCGGCGGCATTGCCCAAACGATTCCGAACGATAATGATTTCGATCTTCAATACGCGCTGATGAACACCGGGCAGAATGGCGGCATCCCCGATGCCGACATCGACGCCACCGATGCCTGGGATGAGACGACCGGATCCGATGCGCTGCTGCTGGCCGTGCTGGACGCCGGCATGAATGAGCACGTCGAGTTCGGCGACCGGCTCGTGCCGGGCTGGAACACGGTTTCGAACAACGGCGACACCAGCGACTCATGCTTCTCGCACGGGACACATGTGGCGGGTATCGCCGCCGCAACCGGGAACAACACCATCGGCATTGCCGGCGTCAACTGGGCGGTGTGGGTGATGCCCGTTCGCGTGCTCAACGGCTGCAAGGGCATCGAGTCGCCCCTTGCCGACGGCATCATTTTCGCCACCGACCATGGCGCCGACGTCATCAATATGAGCCTGCAGTTTGGCGGCGGCTCGGACTATCTGCATGACGCGGTCACCTACGGATATATGTCCGGCGTGGTGCTGGTGGCCGCAGCCGGCAACTTCGGCTTCACCGGTGGTGTGGCCTTCCCCGCCCGCTGGGACGAAACCATCGCCGTGGCCGCAACCGACAACCAGGATCAGCGCTGGACCGGGTCCAACCAGGGACCGCAGCTCACCGTCGCCGCCCCGGGACACAACATCTGGTCGCTGCTCGATACCACTTCCTATCAATACTTCACCGGCACCTCCATGGCCACGCCGCATGTGTCGGGACTGGCCACGCTGATGTTGTCGCTCGATGGATCGCTGACGCCCGATGAGGTCCGCGACATTCTCCAGGCCACCGCGGATGATGTTGACGCCCCCGGCTTCGACAACAACACCGGTTTCGGCCGGATCAACGCACACGCGGCGCTGTTGGAAGTGTTGGCCGGGATCAGCATTCCAGGCGACCTCGACGGCGATGGGACAGTAGGCATCCTCGATCTGTTGATTCTGCTTGCGAATTGGGGTGCGTGTCCTGGTCTATGCCCGCCAAGCTGCCCGGCTGATCTCGATGGTGACTGCACCGTGGGCATCTTCGACTTGCTCACCCTGCTGGCCAATTGGGGGTGAGTTGCGCCGCCACCGACTCACGCGGGAGCCGTTGCTCGAGGATTTCTAGGGGCCGATTCGGCAAGTCCCGCTTGGCTTTTCCGGCTCGACGGTACATAATGAGTGAGGTTGTTCGCCCCGGTGACCTCGCAGCGTCAGCTCGCAGGACCCCGCAACTTCGTCTGCCTATCCCGACCACCGCCAGGAGGACATTATGACATCGGGCTCATTGAATAGCGGCTGTGTGTTGGCCGGCTGGGCCTGCGTGGCCCTGCTCACGGCCATGCCCGCCTCCGCGGGATTCCCGGCGAAGAACGTTTCGCTTTACGCCCACCTGTCCGTCCAGGATTTCGGCGCTAAGTTCGCTGAGGACTGCTGGGGCTACGTGTCACCTTCAGGACGGGAGTACGCGATCATTGGCCTATCCACCGGCACGGGCTTTGTCGAGATCACCGATCCGACGAACCCGGTCATCGTCGATGTGGTGCTGACGCCGAACCAGGGCCGGGACATGAAGGTCTTCGGGCACTTCGTCTACAGCAGCTCCGACTCCGGCCCGTTCCACATCATCGACGTGCAGGAAATTGATAACGGTGTCGTCACACTGGTCGATACGCTCGAGGGCGGGACGCACAACATCGCGATCAACGAACAAAGCGGCTTCCTCTACGCGAGCGTGGGCGGAGCGATGGTTGTGGTGAGCCTCGCCGACCCCGTCAATCCCGAACTCGTGGCGATCTGGGAGGGTCAGGCCCATGACGCCCAGGTGGTGACCTATACCGACGGGCCATACGCCGGGCGCGAGATCGCTTTCGTCTTCGCCGGTTCTTCGCACAACGTGGACATCGTCGATGTCACCGACAAGTCCGACCTGTTCCTGGTGGGAAGTACGACGTATCCAAACGCCGCCTATACCCATCAGGGGTGGCTTTCTGAGGACCGAAGATACCTCTATGTCAGCGACGAGCTGGACGATATCCAGCGGACGAACATCTTAGACGTGAGCGATCTGTCGAACCCGTTTCCGGTCGGCGAGTTCACGACCGGGCTGCCCTGCACGGACCACAATCTGTATGTTCGCGACGGTTTCGTGTTCGAAGCGAACTACACCAGCGGCCTGCGCGTCTTCAACGCCTGCGACCCGGTCAATCCGGTTGAAGTTGGGTTCTTCGACACATACCCGGCGAACGACGATCCCGGCTTCAGCGGGGCCTGGTCCACCTATCCGTTTTTCCCCAGCGGCACCGTCATCGTCAGCGACCGCAGCGGCGGGTTGTTTATCCTGGATGTGAGCGCGGCGGTCGGCGTCGGCTGTAGCCCGGGCGACCTGGACGGCGATGGCGATGTGGACATCTTCGATCTGCTGTTGCTGCTGTCCGACTGGGGCGTGTGCCAGGTGCCACCGGACGGTTGCCCCGCCGACCTCGACGGCGACGGCGACGTCGGCGTCCTCGACCTGCTCATCCTCCTGGCCAATTGGGGTTGAACCGACGATTCGCCGGGGATACCTTACAAGGGAAGTCCACAGCGGAAGCGCCCGGCGCAGGTCATCGGGAGTGCGCACAACCGCTGTTGGTGCGTCCTCGTCGGCTCTGGTCCAAGCGGGAGGAAGACCATATGCATCGACGCGCGTTGGCGATTGGTTTGCTGACCGTGGCGGTATCGCTTGGAGGCCGAAGTCCCGCTCCATCGCAAGCGTCTCCACAGGGGGTCTCGCCCGAGGCGAGCCGCGAGCCGGTCATCACCACGTTCAACGCACTGCGCCGTGTCGCACGACCCCGCAGTTCCTCCGGAGGCGCGGTGGCCGGGGCTGCACCGAATGTCACCTTCCTGAGCACCAATGATGACCCCGAAGGCGACATGCCGCGCAATGTTGTCTTTACGCCCGACGGCTCGACCGCGATCATCGTCAATCGCGACACAGACAACCTGACCTTCTTCGACCTGGCGACCCAGGCGATCACCCATACCGTGGGCTTGGAGGATTTTCCGGTTGACGTGGCGGTGACGCCCGACGGCCAATACGCCGTGGCGCCCAACGTCTTTGGCAACTCGGTGTCGGTCGTGCACATCGCGTCTCACACCGTCGCGGCTCACGTGCCCATCACCGGCGATCAACCGTATCGCGTGGCCGTGACGCCTGGCAGCCGATTCGTTGTGGTGGGCGTGATCAATGACGCCGTGAACTCGTCGTTCTCCGTGATCGACTTGGTCACGCTCAGCGAAGAGCTTTCATTCCCAAGCGCTGGGCAGGGGGTGTTCGGCGGGTTCTTCACGCCCGAGCCGGGGATCTTCGGCAATATCTTCACGCAGTTTGCCCTGACACCGGACGGGTCAACGATTGTCCTGCCCGACCGTGGCGGTGCCCGCGTGGTGCTGTATGACCGCACCACCGGGACCGAGCTGGCGGACCTGCCCACGGCCGGTCTCCCCACCGCCGTGGACGTCAGCAATGACGGAACGCTCGCCGTGGTGAGCCATGAAGGCGCCACCAGGCGCATTACGGTGATCGACCTGTTGCAACTGAGCATCAGCGATGAGCTGACGACCACGGCCGACCTTTTCAACCAGATCATTCGCATCACTCCGGACAACTCCTACGCCATCGCCGCGATCCTCAACAGCGTCATCTTCGTCAACCTCTCCACCGGTGCGACCACCGCGACGTTGGCCACCGGCACGGTCGGCGACATCGAGCTCTCCTTCGACGGGCAGTACGCGTTTGTTTCGAACTTCAACGCACGCGTGATCGACCTCGCATCGCAGGCGATTGTGGACACGATCACGTTCGCTTCCTGCTATGACGCGGCGACCAGTCCGACCGAGTTGCGGGCGGTCGCGCTGAACAACCGCTTCCGTGAGGACGTGCATCTGTACGACATCGCCGGGGCGAGCGGATTCTTCGAGGGAAGCGCGCTAAGCGGCGAGGTGCCCGAAGGTGACGCCACCCGAACGCTCGCGGTCACGCCCGATGGCGCCATCGCCGTGGCGGTCAACAACACCTCCGACAACGCCTCGATCATCGACCTTTCGACCTCCACGGTCCGCGCCTACGTGCCCACCGGCCGGCGCTCCCTGGGGGTCGCGGTGACCGCAGACGGCCGGTACGCGGTCGTGGCCAATGCCAACTCCGACACCGTTTCGGTCATCGATCTCACGACCGACACGCGCGTGGCGAACCTGTCCGTCACCTCTCGGCCGGCCGAGGTGCGCATTTCGCCGGACAGCCTGCGGGCGTACGTGACGACGGTGGCCGGCACCGACCGCGTTCATTTCATCCAGCTCGACGGCGCCGCAAGTACTGTAACCGGCTCGCGCATCACCGGTCAGATGGGCTCGATCGGCTACAGCTATGGGGTCCTCAGCGGCATCGAGCTCAGCCCCGACGGCTCAGTCCTTGCGCTTTGCATCAGCTTCGACGACGAGCTCATGCTCGTCGATACGCTCAGTCAAACCGAAGTGGCCCGCGTGCCGGTCGGTGATTTCCCGATCCGTGTCGCCTTTTCGCCGGACGGATCGCGCGCGTACGTCGTGCATTCTTTTAGCGACGATGTCTATGTCGTCAACGTCGCCGGCCCGTTGTCCGACGTCGAAGCGATTGTCCGCGGCATCGACTTCCCGCTCACCGTCAACGTGGACGACACCGATTCCTACGTCTATGTCGGCAGCTTCAACTTCACCAGCCCGTCGATCAAGGTGATCGAGACGTCGTCGAACACGATCGTCGGCACCGTGCCGCTCACCGGCCGGCCACGCGCCGCGCACCTTTCTCACGCGGATTCGATCTTGTATGTCGTGACGACTGAGAGCGAGTTTGTGCGGATCGACGCAATGGGGGCCGCCTCGGCCATCATCGATACATTCGCTTTGACCGGCAGTCCGTCGGACATGGTCTTCAATGAGGCGACGAAGCGGGTGGTCATCGCCCAGCCGGTGCCCGACGGGGTTGACCTCGTCTCCTTCGGTAGCTGCCCGGCCGACTTGAACGGCGATGGCTCCGTCGGCATCCTCGATCTGCTCGCCCTGTTGGCGGCCTGGGGCACCGACCCCGGCGGCCCGCCGGACTTCGACGGCGATGGCGCAGTCGGCATCCTCGACCTGCTCATACTGCTCGCCAACTGGGGCGCCTGCCCATAAAGCCGCGACCATTGGTCGTGGTCCAACGCCCCGGACCACACGCGATCCGCCACCAGGGCCGCATTCTGTGACCGCGGTTTTCAAACATTAGTCTTGCCCCTACGCTCCCCGCAGAGGATAATGCTACGGGCGTTTGAGGCGCGATCACCCGTTAGCCCCCGGCTCTGCCGGGGGGTCAACCTGGCCTAGCCGTCGGTTGCCGATTCGATCCCCGGGCCGAGCCCGGGGCTATGGGAAAGAATGATGCACCGCTGAGGAATCGAGTCCGCCTGCGGCGGACAAAGGAGAAACGAAATGACCATCCCACGTATTCATCATTCAACTCGCCCAGCATCCTTCATCGTTGGTACGTCGCTCCTGGCCCTGGCATCCACTGGCAGTGCCCTCGCTCAGCCCGGCTGGGTGCTGTCGCACCAGAAGATCAGCGACACCGAAGGCGGCTTTACCGGCGTCCTTGACGATCAAGATTTCTTCGGCAGCTCGGTGGCCTCGCTGGGCGATCTCGACGGCGACGGCGTGGCCGACCGGGCCGTGGGGGCATACAGCGATGACGACGGGGGCGTCGACCACGGTGCGGTGTGGATTCTGTTCCTCAATGCCGACGGAACGGTCAAGTCCCACCAGAAGATCAGCGACACGCAAGGCGGCTTCACCGGCGTCCTGGATGATGGCGATTACTTCGGCCGCTCGGTGGCCTCGCTGGGCGATCTTGACGGCGACGGCGCTAGCGACCTGGCCGTCGGGATAGTCAACCATGACGCCGACGACGGCTCCCACTCAGGGGCGGTGTGGGTGCTGTTCCTCAACCCCGACGGAACGGTCAAGTCGCATCAAAAGATCAGCTCCACCCAAGGCGGCTTCACCGGCATCCTGGATATTGGCGATAGCTTCGGCAGCTCGCTGGCCTCGCTGGGCGATCTCGACGGCGACGGCGTGGGCGACCTGGCTGTGGGGGCAACCGGCGATGACGACGGGGGCGCGTTTCATGGTGCGGTGTGGGTGCTGTTTCTCAACAGCGACGGGACGGTCAAGGCACACCAGAAGATCAGCGACACCCAAGGCGGCTTCACCGGCAACCTGGGTATTCAGGATTGGTTCGGCAGCTCGCTGGCCTCGCTGGGCGATCTTGACGGCGACGGCGCGGGCGACCTGGCTGTAGGAGCAATGGGCGATGGCGACGGGGGCTTTCGCCACGGCGCGGTGTGGGTGTTGTTTCTCAACACCGACGGGACGGTCAAGGCACACCAGAAGATCAGCGACACCCAAGGCGGCTTCACCGGCGACCTGGATGAGACCGATTTCTTCGGCCGCTCGGTGGCCTCGCTGGGCGATCTCGACGGCGACGGCGTGGGCGACCTGGCCGTGGGGGCATACAGCGATGACGATGGGGGCGCCGGGCGAGGGGCGGGGTG
>JADFIM010000204.1 GCA_022566725.1 Planctomycetota bacterium | reverse complement strand
GCCCGCGCATGGCCGGGGAACAGAACGGCTCATCGGGGTGTCTGTTGTCTCGGCAACCGCCACGGCGGGCTGCTGCGGCCCCATTCCCAGGGAAGTGGGTCGCCGCAAGGCGCCCGGCTCGATGTGATGAGGTTCACCGCAGCCCAAAGGAATCGCCAGTGAAAACCGCCCGCAATTCATTGATTATCATCGGCATGGCGGCGCTGGTCGCCTGCCAAACGACGCCGCCTCCCAACCGTGGCCGGTCCGGGTATCGGCTGGATCCCACCCATGATGCCCCCTCGGAGCTGGGCACCCGGATGCTGCGTAGCGCCGATCTCATTGCCGCCACGAATAAGATGGCCCAGGACATTGCCTCTCGCCTGGACATCACCAATCGCGCAACCCCGCCGCGAATCGTTGTGGGGCCGATTGAGAACCGCACCAGCAGGCCGCACCAGAACCTCCAGATCTTCCTGGCCCGGCTGCGGACCGAACTCAATTCCCTGGGCACGCGCAGCGGCCTGGAGTTCATCGCCGACCGAGCACGCATCGAACGGGCCCGGGCCCGCGAATATGGCAGCAAAGACCCCGCATCCACCGCCGCAGCCTACCAGTCGCGAGCGGACTACATGTTGACCTGCGAGGTCTACGATCTGCCCTCCGGCGGCACGAACTACTACTTGCTCGATTACCAATTGGTGCAATTTCGTGACGTGGCCAGCGGCCCTGGCCTCGGACCCGGCGGGATCGTCTGGGAGAACAGCTACGAGGTGAAGTTCCAGTGACGCACGCCGCCATCGCCGTGGTGATCGCAATGGTGACTGCGGCATGCGGCTGTGGCTCCCAACCGGTCGCTCGGACCACGTTCCTGCGAAGCGTCGATCTGATCGACATGACCGACCGCATGGCTGAATCGTTCGCCAACGACCCGGTCCTTGGGCGGCGCGGTCGCAACGCCGACCCATGGGTGATCTCGGTCGATCGCGTGGTCAATTACACCAATCAAATCATTCCTCAGCGAGAGAAATGGCTGTATCTCGCCCGGCTTCGGGCGGTGCTGGCGCAGTCTGACGTCGCGGAGCGTTACAACATCATCTGGGTCATCCCGCCCCAGCGCTGGCCGCTGGTCGCCCAGGAGCTCGGCCTCGACGAAGAGCCTTACAGCTTGCGCCTGCCGCCGACGCATCTCCTCACCGCTGAGTTTCACGCCTTGACCAACACCTCCGGAGCCGGCCGCAGCGACATGTACCTATGCAGCTTTCAGTTGCTTCACCTCTCCAGCGGCACGGTGGTCTGGGAAGAGAAATGGGAAGTCAAACGTGCCGTGTCGGGTCTGACTTATGACTGATCACAATGCAGTAGCTGGGACGTTACGCGTCCCGGCACTGGCGGGCGTAGCCCGCCGGCTATCCACACGATTGACTCTCGCAGCCGCAGCAGTCGCTCTTGCCGGCTGCGGAACCCCGCCTCGAAACACCGCAGCCATCGTCAGCTACTACCGCTATGACTTCACCACCGCTCGGGAGGCCCTTCGCGCCGATGCAGACCGAAACGACGAGCACGTGCTGCTCAACAACATTCGCCTGGGGCTGGCTTCGCTCGCCGACGGCGACACGATCGAGGCCGAACGAGCCATCGCCCGTGTGTTCGAGCTGCTCTCTACTGCTGGGCTCAACGCCGACCGCACCACCGCGGCCGTTCTCATCCACGAAGGGGTCAAGATCTGGAAAGGCGAGCCGTTCGAACAGGCGCTGGCGTACTCCTGGATCGCCGCGCTGTACGCAACGCTGGGTGATTGGGAGAACGTCCGCGCCGCTGCAGCCAACGCCCTGTTCCGCCTCACCGATTTCGGAGCCGATCAGAACGCCCAGACGCTCGCCCGCCGCGCCGCCGCCGACCCGACATTCCTGGATCACGGCTACACGGCGGTCGACACCAATTTCGCGCTCGGGTTCCTGATGCAAGCGATCGGGTCCGACCTCTCCGGGGCGCCTGGAGCCGATGAGCAACTTGACGCCGCGGTGAAGATCAACCCGAAACTGGCTGCGATCGCCGAGACGCTGCGGTCTCGCCGCTACAACTGCCTCTTGCTCGTGGACTACGGTAAAGGCCCGACCAAGATCGCCTATGGTCCGGATGAAGCACTCGTGAAGTTTGTGCCGCAGGAGCATCACCACGGGCCTCTGGTGGTGGTGAGCGACGGTCTTGAGATCGCTCGGATTGAGGCGGTGTGCGATGTTGATGCCCTGGCCGCTGATCACCGCTGGAACAACCTCGAAGATGTCCGCCGGGCCAAGAGCCTCGTGGGCAACATGTTGCTCGCCGGCGGCGCGGTCGTCTTCGCCGGGGGTGGGCGTCGGCGCCCCGGCCGAACACAACTGGCGGGAATCGCCATGGCTGCGGCCGGTCTGCTCACTAAGGCCGGTGCGCGAGCGGACACCCGCTATCTGGAGTTTGCGCCGCAATCAATGTATCTCGTGCCCCTTCTCGTCGATGGTCGCTGCCAACTGACGGTGGCGATCGACGGCGATGGGGGTTCGGGCTACGTTCTGGGCGACTTTGAGCCTGGAACCCCCGGCGCGCCCCGTGCGGTCTATCTGCGACTCCACGGGCCCGACAGCCCCGATCCGCGGTGGTTGCGAGCCCACAAGCCCGTCTACGGCAATGACTTCACCCCAGTTCGCCGAGGCGACTTCCCCTGGATACTTGGCGGCCACGATGTCTCGGCGCCCAATCGCCGGACCCTGGCCGCCTACCAGGCGAACAATTATCTGCTCGACTTCACGGTCGGCGAGCTGCGAGCGTTGTACGTTGATGAAGGCATTCGCCTCGGCTCGGGCCCGACCGGACCACAGGAGCTATCCGCCCGCCACATCCTGGAAGGCGGCTGGGCCCTGTTTACCCCGCAACGGTTCTCGATGGGGTACAAGAGGCTGATGTTCTCTCGACATCCAGCCTATCAACCCACCTCCCGGCGGGTGCGTGATCTGGCCAGGCAGTTCGCCGCCCGAAAACATGTAACGCCGAAGGAGCAATGACGATGATGCGACCAGGTTTACTTGCAAACGTGCTCGGGGTCCTGTTCGTGCTCGGGTGTGAAGCGCCAGACATTGCCCCGGTAGCCGGCCTGGGCGATCCCTATTTGCCGCCGTTCAACGATCCCCAGATCAACCTGCTCTCGCCTGAGCTTCAACCGTGGCTCGGATTCCACCCCGCCATCATCATTGATGACGGCAAACGGCCGATGCAGGTGCAGGTGCCCGTGCGCAACCTGACCAATCGCCAATACCTCATCGACTACCGGATTCTATTTTACGACGCCGACGAGATGGAGCTGGCGCCGGCGATGGGCTGGACGATGGCCGCTCTGCGCCCCAAACAGATTGTTCGTCTCAAGGCCAAGGCGCTCAGCACCGAAGCCGCCCGCTATCGCCTCGAAGTCAAATGGGCCCGCTGAGCCGCGACCACGGAGGCGGCATGTGGCGCTCGCCGGTCGGTGCACCGATGACATCCGTGCCGGGCGATGGCACCGCCGGTCGAAGCGGTGACCATGGCGGAGCAATGTGAGGTGAGTGGAAAGGTCATTGCGAGACCGCGGGAAAGAATGAGTTCTCGTGAGCTGTGGGGCGTTGCGGCGGTGGTCGTGGCGGCGTTGCTGATCCGGGCGACGCGGCTCGGCGAGAGCTTGTGGTATGACGAGATTGCGGCGTGGTTCTCGTTCGGCCAACATGGTCCGGGGTGGATCATCAGCCACTTCTCCGAACCCTCCAATCACATCGCCCACACCTTGTTGAGCTTCTGCTCGGCCAAACTGTTTGAGCAGGCGCTTGGGTTTGAGCTTGCTTTGCGCCTGCCGGCCTTGCTCTTCTCGCTGGGCGCCGTTGTGGGAACCTACGCCCTGGTCCGGTCCACGGGAGGCAGAGTCCGGCGGCGGACGGCATTGATCGCGGCTGTGCTCATGGCGGTGCTGCCGGTGGCGGTGTTGGAGGGTGTGGAGGCCCGCGGCTACAGCATGATGATCTGCTTCTCAGCCCTGGCCACAACGATGTTCTTCGCCGCTGGGGCCGGGCAGCGCCCGTGGCAATGGGGTCTATACGCGGCATTGTGCGCCGTCGGCATCTGGGCGCACTTCGTGACGGCGTTCGTACCTATCGGCCACCTGGCGTGGTTGTTTTGGCGAGCCGCGCGGCACGGCGAACGACGCCAAGCATTCTGCGGCGGCGTGGCGATCGGTTTGGCGGCGGCGGTCTCGATCGCACTGTATGCGCCTGCACTGTCGGACATGCTCAGCCACATCAGTATGTACCATGCAGCGCGCGGCGATGAGCCATCTGTGTTTGCAACCGAGGGGTTGCACGCGCTGTGGCAACTGGGTGGGTCGTGGTACGCGTGGGCCGCTTGGCCGGGACTGCTCGCGGCGATCATCGGCCTGGTCGTGCTCCTGCGGAACACGCAAACAGTCCCCCGAGAAATCGCGGCGGCGGCGTTACTCGGACTGCCGATCTTCCTGGTAACGGTCGTCGTGGCAGGCTCATGGATGTATGCGCGGTTTACGCTGTTCGCCCTGCCGGGAACAGTGCTGCTGACGGCAGTGGGAGTGGACGCGCTATGGCGATGGAAGCGTGTGGCTGGACTGACGGCTCTCGCGATGGTGATTGGA
The DNA here is from genome assembly GCA_022566725.1 of Planctomycetota bacterium. GTDB lineage: Bacteria > Planctomycetota > Phycisphaerae > Phycisphaerales > SM1A02 > JADFFQ01. Next base: position 317 of record JADFIM010000204.1, on the reverse strand, counting down.
TTCTCCGCAACGGACCTGATCGTCCGACCGGCCAAGCAGCCGCTGCGGGATGCGGCCAACTACGTGCGCAGCAATCGCGCCGAAGACGAAGCGGTGCTCGTGATCGGGTTAGCGCATCGGGTCATGGATCTATACCTGGGTGATCTACGGCCGCAATACAGTCTGCATCACGGGGCGAATCTCTTCGAGAAGCTGCGAGACATCAAACCCGACTGGATCGTCTTGTATTACCCCAAACATGTCAGCCAAGAGCGATATGAGATGCTGGAGCAAGGCGGATACCTGTTGGTAAAGCGCTTCGAGGGTTGGGTGGATTG
>JADFIM010000028.1 GCA_022566725.1 Planctomycetota bacterium | reverse complement strand
GGGCGGATAGTGTAGTGGGACCCGGCGAGATCGGCCAAGGGCCCCCGGGCGGAGCCCGGGGCTAATGGAGAATCAGGCCGTCGTAGGACAGCGCCATGCGGTCGGGAAGCTCGGCGTCCAGCTGGGCGTGGCGGATCTCGTGCGTCATGTGGGTGAAGTAGGTTTGACGAGCGCCGATGCGTTGGGCTGCGTTGATCGCATCGTTCACCGTCAGGTGAGTGGGGTGTTTGCGGTACCGAAGCATGTCGAGGATCAACGTGTTCAGGTCGTGCAGTTTCGGCCAGGTCTCAGGCGGAATCCCTGAGACATCGGTGCAATAGGCCAGCGGCAGCGGGCCCGGCTGGGACTCAGCGACCCCCCCGCGATCGTCCAATGCGTCGATGCGATACCCAAGGATCGGAAGTCGCCCGTGCAGCAGCCGAAGAGGCGTCCACCGCAGCCCGTACAGCTCCAGCGGCCGGTCCGGCTCCACGACATGCGGAATCAACGTGGCCACAAATGAGTCGTTGACGTTCTTCTCCCTCGCAAAGATATGCTGATACACACGGCTGAGGAATTGGAGCGTATGGGGCTCGGCATAGACATCGATCGGCGCCTTCATGAGGGCGTTGAACCGCCTCACCTCGTCCAGCCCGAAGGTGTGATCGACGTGATTGTGGGTATAGACGATCGCATCACAGCGCCGCAGCTTGTGGCGAAGAGCTTGGTCGCGCAGGTCCGGCGAGGTGTCGATGAGGATGACGCGTTGCTTGTCGAGGGGATCGCGGAATTGCACGCAGGCGGCGGGTCGGCTGCGCCGGTCTCGCGGATCGGTGGATCGGCACACCTCACATTCGCAGCCGATGACCGGAACCCCGGCGGAGGTGCCCGAGCCGAGGATGATGCATTGCAGGTCGCCAACCGGCATCAGGCGGCCGGCTCCGACGCCTCAACCTCTTCTCCGCCGACGCCGGTCCTTCGCATCAACAGCGGAATCGTCAATCCCTGGAGTAACAGGCTCACCAGCACCACGCCGAACGCGACGGGCACGAGAAAATCACGAAGCCCCGTTGCCGGCAACCCCAGCACCAGCGCCAGCGGAATCGAGCCTTTGAGCCCCGACCAGAACACCACGTGCTTCCAGCCGCTGGGCCAGTGGCGACCAAAGCAGTAAGCAATCGGATACACCATCATCCCGCGAGCCGCGAGACTGGCGAGGACCGTCGCGGCGATGGCCACCAATACCGGCGGATCGAGCAGCCGCGTCGCACCGCCAATGAATTGCAGCTCGATGCCGATCAGCAGGAACACAATCGAGTTGACGATGAAGTCGATCGATTCCCAAAACGTGTGGATCGTTTCCCGCGTCTGTTTGCTCATCGCGAGGCGGCTGCCGTAGTTGCCCATGATCAGCCCGGCCACGACGACCGCGATGACCCCGGATGCCCCGACCTGCTCGGCAACGATGAATGAACCCCATACGAGGACGATGGTGATCGCGTTTTCCAGCACGTGATCATCCAGGCGCCTCAAGAGCCAGAATGCGACCAACCCCAGCCCCAGGCCAACCACAAGACCCAGCCCAACGACCTTCACGAACTCAACGACGCCGTCAGCGACGGACAACGACGCCGCGCCTGCCGCGGTGACGATCGCACCGCGGAGAATAAGAAACAGCACCACGCCGGTGCCGTCGTTGAACAGACTTTCGCCTTCTACAAGAGTCTTGAGGGCTTCGGGGGCGTTTGCCCGTTTGAACGTCGCGATCACGGAAATCGGATCGGTCGGGGCCAACATCGCCCCGAACAGGAGCGCCGGCAGCCAAACCCCATGCTCGACCACTGCATCCGGCAGAAAGAACGTCGCGGCAAATCCGACGGCGACCGTGCTCACCACCACCCCGGGGATCGCCAGCGTCGCAATCGGAATCGCCTTGCGCTGCAGCATCGCCAGGTCCATGTGCAGACCCGCCTGAAACAGCAGCGGCGGAAGAAACAGCACCAGCACCAGTTCCTCGGTGATCGCGACACCTTCTGGAGCCGCGTGCAGGATGGCCACCACCAGTCCCGCCAGGACCAGGGCTATCGTGTAGGGAATCTTGATAAACTTGGTCAAGACGCCGACGGTCACCGCGAACCCCAGCAGGGCCACGAACAGTCCGACCGTGTTGGACACCAGACCATGCTCGCCACTTGATTCGACAACCGCGATGATCACGCCGCACAGCATACCGCTGCGGGGGATGTTTAGCCGCCGCTCCAAGAGCGGCGCGCCACCGCTCAGACCGTGGTGCCCCCGGTGAGAGGCGCCGTTGCCTCCAATGCCTCGCGCAGTGCGATGACCACGGCCTGCGGCCGATCGACCCCGCAAACGGCCGAGCATACCGCAACGCCCCGTGCACCATGCTCGATCAATCGGGCGATGTTGTCGGGCGTGATCCCCCCGATCGCGAGGTGCGGCTGGCGGGGGAACCGATCGACGAACGCACGCAGGTACCCAGGTCCGGCCGGCTCAGCAACGGCCTTTGTTGCGGTTTCAAACATCGCCCCGAGACCACAGTAATCGGCGCCGGCGCCGACCGCGGCCTGGGCCTGGTCAAGATTGTGCGTGCTGGAGCCGACCAGAAGGGTTCGCCCGGCAATACGCCGTACATCTCGCACCGACAGATCCTGTTGCCCCAGGTGCACGCCATCGGTATTCGTAGCCAGGGCGACATCGACGCGATCGTTGACAATCACGCTCACCCCCGCAGGGCGAGCGATCTCGAGAACGCGCTTGACGCGAATCGTCAGGGCGGCCCCTTGCATCTTCTTCTCGTGCACCTGGATGCAATCGGCGCCGCCGGCGATCGCTGCCTGTAACACATCCTCCCACGGCCGAGCGCAGTGTGACTCGCTGAGCAGCACGCAGAGGCGCCATTGCCTGCTCCGGCCGGTGCCCATGCGAAGGTGCAGCGCCGACTCCACGTCATAGACTCGATACCGAATCGCCTCGATCCGTCGAGCCACAGCCGGGTCGAGCGTCTTGATCATCTCTTCGATGACCCGCAGTGCCTCACCGAGCCTCTTGCCCGCGGCCACCACGATGTCGATCAATCCCGCTCGGGTGGTTTCGTCATCGGTGGAAAACGACGCGCCGACGTCGCTGGCCACGTCGCGGTTGGCTTCCAGCCATCCCTGCGGGAGACCCGCCAGCGCTTGGCGCAGTTCATGGCGAATGGACTTCAACTGGCGGCAAAGTTGCGCATCGTCCAGGGCGAAGCGTGCCGCATCCTCCATCACCCGCAGAGCTTCCCGGGCCCGGTTTGCGTTCGCATCGAGGATTCTTGCCGTCGCAGACATCGACTGAACTCAAGACTGCAAGTCGCCAGGGTGATAGGTCCGTATGAATATCCGGGGGCGGCGGAAGGTTTCGTGCGACCTCACGCGGTGGCCGCGTCGGTGACGGACCCGGCGGGATTCTCGCCGCGCTCGATGGCCATGATCTTCCTCACTCGCCGCTCGTGTCGGCCGCCGTCGAACGGGGTGTCCAGCCAGGCGTCAACGATCTTCGGCACCTGCTGCAGGGGGGTCGTGTCGCCGGAGAGGCACAAGACGTTGGCGTCGTTATGCCGGCGACTGATCTCGGCGGCGGCCTCGTCGTGCACCAGCGCCGCGCGAATGCCGGGCACCTTGTTGGCCGCGATCGACATGCCGATTGCCGTTGCACAGATGAGGATTCCCCGCTGCGCCTCGCCGTCGGCCACGGCGCGAGCGACGAGAAACGCGTTATCCGGGTAGTCGCAAGGCTCGCCACTGCACTCGCCCAAGCGAGCGACTTCATGTCCCTCGGCCCGCAGATGCCGAACCAGGACCTGCCCAATTTCAATGCCGTGGTGATCCGTTCCCAGCGCGATCTTCATCGCCAAGCAGTTCCTTGAGTCGTTGAGGAATGATCTGCATGAGCCTATCGGCCAGCGAATCATAGCCCCCCTGTGCCATGCCGATCGGATCTTCGATGTTGCCGGCCGGGTCCAGGCGCATGATCTGACTCTCGTGGGCCGTTGGAGCGAGTGACCTGGCCGTCTCGACGTGGCGCGAGGTCATGCAGAGCACGAGGTCGGCGTTGCGGACCATCTCGGCGGTCAGCGGCTTGGACGATCCCTGGTATTCGATGCCAATCGCCGCCAGGGCGGCCATCGCCTCGACCGTCGGTGGCGAGCCGTTGGGCGCAGCCACCCCCGCGGAGGCCACGAACACATCGGGGGCGTCGCCCAAGAGCCCATCGTCGATAAAATGCCGAGCGATCGCTTCGGCCATCGGGCTGCGACACGTGTTTCCACTGCAGACAAACAGAATTGTTTGCATGTTCCGCCTGCCCGGATGGCTCGCTGCGCTCTACCGATCGTATGCCCCCGGCCCGGCACGTGTCCGACGGCCGGCAGATAGTCTTGCGTCCGGACCCCAAGGCGGTGTTGCCACAGGTCAATCTGCGGTAGAGTAATACGCTGGCGCAATGCATGCCGCCGATTCCTGCCAAGAGACACTTCGGTGGAATTCGTCGCCTATAGCGAAGTCATGGATCTGCTCAAAGAGCAGGGTGTCCGAGAGGTGCCCGCCGGCGACGATCAGATCTGCCTGGAGCTGGTGGAGAACAAGGATGTGGTCCACCTGCATCTGGCGTGCCGCGAGAGCACGAGCACCCCGCGGACGGGCGCCAGCGTTGTCGCCGTGGCCAAGGACCGCCTGCCCGGCGTCGTTGAGCAGATCATCCACAAGTTGCACCTCAACCAGGTGATTCTCATCCCGATCGCGAAATGGCGCAAGGTCTTCGACGCCGTCGCGTTCAGCATGGCCGAGAACGAAGACTGGCAGGCGGTGGATACCGCAGCGACGGTCGAATTGAACACCCGTGATCCGCTGCTATGCGATCCGGGCGACTTCCATACCCTCAACGCCCTCATCAAGGTCCTGATCAGCGATGCGGACAGCCCCGACCAGGGATTGATGATCACCACCACCGCGGCCCCCGTCGTGGTCGAGCTCGTTCCTGACGGCGCGGTCCGCATCAGCATCGGCGACCCGGTGCTGGCCGATGAGGTCGCCGAAGCCTATGGCGCATGAATCGCACCACGCTCGCTCGGTCACAGCCGATCGAGCCCCCCTCGCGGGCCAATGTTGGGTGACGGCGAACCTGCGGCGAGGCCGATGCGGATTGGGCTACAGCAGAGGTCGCTGTGGACCGATAAGCGCCCACAGAGGCGGTGCGGAAGTTCCCGGCCAGCCACAGGCGGTATTGCCAGTCAGGCCCACCTGGGCGATGATAAGACGATGCAGGTCTTGCTTGACGATATTGAGTGCGACGTGAAGGCACGGACCGTCGGCGAGGCGATCGACGCCGTGGCCGTTCTAGCCAGGAACCGTGGCCGGCTTGTCGTCGATGTCTTCGTGGATGGGGCGCAATGGAACGAACAGCGGCTTTCCTCGCCCGAATGCCAGACCGCCGTCGCCGACGTCGTTCGACTCATCAGCGCTGAGCCCGCCGAGCTTGTCTGCGAGACGTTGGCCGACGCCGCGGAGGCGTTGGCCGACGCTGACGAACTGCAACAGGAGGCGGCCCGGTTGCTGCAATCCGACCAGCACACCGTCTCCATGGACAAGCTCAACGAGGCGATCTCTATCTGGCTCTCCGTACAGCAGGCGATCGTCAAGGGCTCACAACTCGTTGGCCTCAATCTCGACGAGATCGTCGTCCATGACTCACCCATCAGCGCCTCAATCCTTCGGCTCAACGAGCAGCTCAAGGTTGTCCGCAGCTCGCTGGCCGGAGGTGACCAGATCGGACTGGCGGATACCCTGCTCTACGAATTCCCCGAGGTCGTGCAGGAGTGGCGTGACATCCTCGACGACCTGCAGCGCCGCATTGACCCAGAGAATCAATGACTATTCCCGCCGCTGACCAAGCGCAGAACCTCGATGATCTGATGGAGAAAGCCCAAGAAGCGGTTGCTGGGGCTCAGTATTCTGAAGCGGAGCACTTGGCGAACACAGCGCTGCAAATCGCCGGCCAACAACACGATTTTGACCGAATGGCGAGGATCGTCGGGCCTCTACGAGAAGCCAGACGGCAGCGCCTTGGGCAGGCCCTGGCAGTCGCCACGATCACGATCCTGGACACCCCGATCACTGAAGAGATGCCCATCGAGCCGGGGTGCTATCTGGTTCAACCGCCGAGGGTCGGGGCCGAGGCCCGAAGGTTCCGCCTGGCCGCCCTGAGCCGGGAGGTGCCGGTGGCGGTGTTGTGCCGGGAGCCGCTGACCTCGCTTGGGCTCTGCCCGATTGTTGCCATCTGCAGCAGCACTACCGTGCGGACAACGGTCGATCCCCCCGCCGACCCCGAAAACCCCGATCTGGCCTGGTTCGTCGAGGGCCTTGAAGCGCTGGGCGATTGGGCGATCGAGTCCATCGATCCCGAAATGGTGATCGACCGGCGCATCGACGCCATGCTTGGCCGCCTCGATGCAGTGCCCGATCACGATGGATTGCATCAGTGCCTTCACGAGGCGTGCTGCAAGGCGCATCAGTTGCTTTCAACCGAGCACCCCACGCCCGGCAGCCCGACTGCAAAAACCAAAGTGAAGCCGTGAGCTGTCCCACTGCTCGCCGAGATCCGAGGCGCTGGCCATGGCTCATCGTCGTCGCCGCCCTGATCGCGCTGATCGTCGCCGACCGCAACGGCTGGTTGCTGGTACGGCACGCCGACGACATGGCGACGTACCACGGCGCCCGGGCCCAGGTGGTGCGGGTGATCGACGGTGACACCATTGAGATCGACATTCCCGATCCGCGTGAGGATCGCCCCGTGACCCGGCTGCGGCTCTGGGGCGTGGACTGCCCCGAGATCGCCAAGCCGGATCAGCCCGCTGAACCCTTTGCCGATGAAGCAGCCGCAATGACACGCTCTCTGGCGGGCGGCCAAGTCATCTCGTTGCGTCTCGAATCGCATCGAACGCGCGGGGAGTACGGCCGGCTGCTCGCTCACGTCGAATTGCCGGACCGGTCAAGCCTCAACGAGGCGCTGCTGGCCGGCGGTTACGCCGAGGCTGACGACCGCTGGCCCCACTCCCTGCTCGGCCGATACGCTCAACTACAGCGCACCGCCCGCCGCCAATCCGTCGGCCTTTGGTCGGACCTTGCCTCCCACGCCTCTGCGGGTAGATAGAAGCTGTTGCAGCCCCGGCATCGATTGGCGCGGCTCAGTAGTCGTAGTTGCCGTCGTAGTGCTCGCGCTGGTGCTTGGCCTTGTCGGACTCGTTGCCGATGATGTAGCCGGCCCCGGCGCCGACGGCGGTGCCGATCAGGGTGGCCTCCGTGTCCCGGCCGATAGCTTGTCCGGCGAGAGCCCCAACCCCCGCTCCGAGCAGTGCTCCGGCCTGGGCGTCATTGCACCCGCTCAGCAGAGCCGGCAAACCTAGCAGACAGGCAAGCGCGACGTAACGCAAGGGAAACTGGGTTGATGGTTGTGTACGAGCCATGTGAAGATTCCTCTATTCGGTGCGGGGCATGATCGACTACAGTACTACGATACAAGACGCCGCCTCGCCCATACTATTCCACCGATTCCTTGCCGTTTGTGGCCCGGCTGGCGCCGGTGCGCGGGCCACTGGTCTCATCAGCACATCGCCCAGCAGGGCCGACGCAGATCAACCGAAATGGCTGCTATGCTTACACATCCTTGATCTTTCGAATGCTTCAGACCTTCCGCACACGACCGCCTACCCGTGAAATAGCCTCATGCCCATCACCTCCACCATCGCGAGACATTACGCCTGGCGAATGATCATCATGGCGGTGGTCTTCACGGTGCTGGGGGCTTGGGGCGTTTACGACTTTGCGGTCTCCATCCCTCGGCAACAGCTGCTCTATGAGCGGTCGGAGGTGCTGCGGCAATGCCAGGCCGCCCTGGAGACGGACCAGCCCGCCGGACAACCCAACGATGAGGCAACCGCTGCGATTGACGCAATCAGCGGTGCGATTGCTGCTGTCATCGCACGGCACGCGCAGCAGCTTGACATTCGGATCAATTCGGCGGACCCGGACTCCACGCGGATTCAGCTCGAGAGGTTGCAACAGTCGATCCAGTCCAGTGATGATGCCGCGTGGATAGCGCTGCTCAGCCTCAACATCGGCGGATTGTTTGGTCAGCGCGAGCAAGGCCGGCTGGCGGATTACCCCGCCGCGCAGCGGGCATACACCGCGAATCAGGACGCCCTCAACGCGCTGAGCGAAGTCAGGAAGCCGGCCGCGTATGACCGGATCGTCAAGGGACTCCTGTTCGTTCCGTGTCTGCCGATGGGTGTGTGCGCACTTTGGATGGTCTTGGTTGTCAAGAGGCGGAGGTTTGCGCTGGATGAAGACGGTACGCTTCACTTGCCCAAGGGCGCCTGGAAGGCGGATGAGATCGCTGACATCAACATGACCCGGTGGATGGCGAAATCGGTCGCTTACGTCGTGCATCGCGACGGCGCCCGCGCGAAGCTCGACGACTATAAGTACCGCAACCTGCACCTGATCGTCGGGGCCATCGCCTCGCGGTTGCACCCCGGCGACTGGACCGTCGAGGCCAAACCGATCAAATCAAGCTCCACGACCCCCACGGCGCCGGAGGCGCCGCATGCCCAGATCCGCGCCTCGGACCCAGCGTCTTCATCCACCCTGGAATCTCCTGAGCCTACCCCGCCGGGTGACGCGCCTTAGCCCGATCGCGCTCGAGCCGCTCAAGCAGCGGTGCCCCCAGTGCTGTTGGGGCGAGATTCTTCCGCCCAAGGCCCAAATCTGGTGCAATTGGAGGATGCCTGCTCCCTACAATATCGTGGTGGAGCGACAACCATGAGCATCGCCATGCCTGCCGCCGAGGACAGCCGCGTCCGCATCGAGCCGCCGACGATCGACCGTCGGGGACGGGTGCGCCAGCAGGGCCTCGCGGACACCGAGCGCAACTTCGCCATCGCAACACACCTGTCGCCGTTCGCATGGTTCCTCGGTCTGGGTCCTCTCGCCCTGGCGGCACCGATCGTGCTTTGGCTGGTCCGTCGCAACCAGAGTGTCTTCAACGACGACCACGGGCGCGAGATCGTTAACTTCGGCCTGACTTTCTTTCTCCTGCACCTGCTCCTTGCGGTGACAGTCGTGGGGATTGTCGTGTGGCCGGTGTTGTGGGTGGTCGCGGTGGTGAACATGATCCGCGGGGCCGTTGCAGCCGGCAACGGAGAGTACTTCCGCTATCCCATGACCATCCGATTCCTCTCGTAACCGGCCGGCGGTGTCGATGCCGAGTTGTCTCACGGCCCCGAGGGGCTTGTCCGACCAGCCCGATGGCGAGGCCGATATACTCTGCCACCGTGCCTCTGCTCACCGCCCGTCAACTCGTGAAGTCGTATGCGGGCCGACGCGTCGTTGACCGCGTCAGCCTCGACGTGGATAGTGGGGAGATCGTCGGGCTGCTCGGTCGAAACGGCGCCGGCAAGACCACCATGTTTCGCATGGTCATCGGCATGATTACTCCGGAGGCGGGGCAGGTCTTCTTCCAGGGTCAAGATGTCACTACCCTGCCGATGTACAAGCATGCCCTTGCCGGCATCGGCTACCTCAGCCAGGAGCCCAGCGTCTTCCAACGGATGACCGTAAAGGAGAATCTCCTGGCCATCCTCGAAACGCAACGCCTCAGCCGAGCCGCTCGCAATCAGCGGGCTGAACAGTTGCTTGAGCAGTTCGGCCTGCAACATAAGACCAACGAACTTGCCCGCACCTGCTCCGGCGGCGAGCGCCGGCGACTGGAGATCGCCCGCGCCCTGGTCACTCGGCCGAAGTTGATGCTGCTGGACGAACCGTTCTCGGCCGTGGACCCCCACACTGTTGAGGAGCTGCAAAGCGAGGTCCGCAAGCTCGTTGGCGAAGGAATCGCCGTCCTCCTCACCGACCACAATGTCCAGCAAACGCTTCGAATCTGCGATCGAGCCTACATCATTCACGAAGGCAAGAACCTCCGCGAAGGCGCTCCGCGCGACATCATTAACGATCCGCTCGTCCGGGAAGCCTACCTCGCCTCGACCTTCCGCGGCGACGAGTTCGACGAGCGCAGCGGCGAGAAACCCGCCCGCACCGCCGCGCGATCGTAACCGGCGCGCTGGGCTCGCATATCATGGCGTTGAGGGCCTGGCCACATGCACCGGCTGATCGAAGACAATCGCGATGAACTGAACCAGCTATGCCAGCGGTTCAAGGTCCATCGTCTCGAGCTGTTCGGCTCGGCGGCGGATGGCAGCTTCGACCTCGCTACCAGCGACCTTGATTTCCTCGTCGAGTTCCTAGAGCTTCAGCCCGGCGAACACTTCGACGCCTACTTCGGCCTGCTCGAAGCGTTGCGAGATCTCTTTCAACGGAAGATCGACCTTGTCGAAACCAAAGCCATGCGCAACCCCTACTTTATCCGCCGGGTGAACGAGAGCCGGACCTCGATCTATGCCGCGTGACCCGGAGAAGTACCTGTTTGACATGCTCGACTCGTGCCGCTTCCTGTTGCGGTTCACGGCTGGCCGCACACTTGACGAGTACACCCGGGATCGCGGCTTCCGTTCCGCCGTCGATCGCGAGTTGCAGATCATCGGCGAAGCCTTGATCCAGTTGCACCAACTCGCTCCACAAATCGCAGAAAAGATCAGCGAATACCAACGTATCATCGGGTTTCGCCATGTGCTGGTACACGGCTACGACAGTCTGAGTCATGATCTCGTCTGGTACGTCATTGAACACAAACTGCGCAATCTACAAGGCGAAGTCCAAGCCCTGCTTGACCAGGCAGCCGACCAGCCGTGACCGCCAAGGGCAACTATCTCGGTGTGGACATCACCGAATGACCCCGCCGTACTGGCGTCCACCGCGCGCAGCCGCCGCGAAGCCGTAGCTCGCCGTTACGAGCAGAAGAAGAACTTCCCAAGCAAGCAGTGCCATGGACGATCTGCTACGCTTGCGGGGCAACCTGGACGACACCATGGCTAAACGGATGATCACGCTGGAAGTCTTTCGTTACCGCCCGGATGGCGACGACGAGGCGACGATTCAAGACTACCGCGTGCCGTACCACGAGCACTGGGTGGTGCTCGATGCGCTCAATTGGATCAAGGACCATGCGGATGGGACGCTGTCGTTCCGCTGGAGTTGCCGGATGGGCGTCTGCGGCAGTTGCGGGATGATGGTCAACGGCGAGCCGAAGCTCACCTGCGCGGTGTTCTTGAAGGACTATTACCCTTCGCCGATCCGCGTTGAGCCGCTGATCAACTTCCCCGTGGAGCGCGACCTGGTGATCTCGATGGACGACTTCCTGGCCAAGCTCCAGGCGGTCAAGCCGTGGCTGATCCGCGACGAGGAGGAGCCGCCGGAGGGCGAATACCTCCAGACGCCGAGCCAGTTGGCGCAGTACCAGCAGTTCTCGATGTGTATCAACTGCATGTTGTGCTACGCAGCGTGCCCGGAGATCGAGGGGATACCGGATTTTCTCGGCCCGGCCGCGATCGCCCTGGCGCATCGCTACAACCTCGACTCCCGCGATCAAGGCCAGTCCCAGCGTCAGGAAGCGCTGGGCAGCGAAGAGGCGTTGTGGGGCTGCACCTTCGTTGGTGAATGTACGGCAGTGTGCCCCAAGAATGTCGATCCTGCCGGGGCCATTCAGCAAGCCAAGGTGGCGAGCACGAAGGATTGGTATAGAAACGTGCTCTTGCCGTGGGGGAAGCGATGAGAGGCCCGCTGCGGCGACCGTTTCCACGAGATTGGTTCGTGCGAAAGGCCGGCTACCGCCGGTTCATGGTCCGCGAGCTGACCAGTGTTTTCGTCGGCGGCTACATCGTGTTCCTGCTGGTGTGGTTGCATCAGCTGGGTCAGGGTCCCCAGCAGTATTATGCGCTCGTGGAAGCCATGCGCCACCCGCTCGCGGTGATGCTGCACGTGCTGGCGCTGCTCGCGGCGCTCTACCACTCGATCACATGGTTCAATCTCACGCCGATCGTGATGCCGCTGAGGATCGGCGAAGATCGGCTGCCCAATGCGGTAGTCGCGATCGCTATGGGGTACCTGCCATGGGTGGCTGTCTCCGGCGCGATTCTCTGGGGCGTATTGAGATAACAAACGCCGAAACGCCGAAAGCTGAAAGCCGAGAACCGAGCACTGAAGACTGAGCGAATGAAGCGTTCAAACGAAGCATTCTGGTGGTCGCTTTTCTCGGCCGGCGGGATCATGGCGGCGCTGTTCATACCCGCCTTCATTGTCCTCACCGGGCTCGTCCTACCCTTTACAACGGGTGGGGACGCGGACCTCGGCTACGAGCGCGCCCACCAGGTCGTGACCTGGTGGCCGGTGCGGATTGTCCTGTTCGTGGTGGTGTTCCTCTCGCTGTTCCACTGTGCTCATCGGATCCGACATATTCTGATGGACCTTGGTTTGCGGGCCGTCTCGACGGTCCTGGCTGCCTTGTGTTACAGCGGGGCGGCGGCAGGGACCGTCGCCGCACTGTTCGTGCTTGGGACACTGTAAGACGCGGCTTCACCGCCGAGACGGCTTGTTGATCTCAGGAGCACATCTCATGGTCGAACTCAAGGCCATCTCCAAGCAGGCCATTCCCAGCGCTCTGGCCAAGGCTCAGCGATATCGGCTGCTCAACGATCCGCAGAATGCCGAGAGCATCTGCCGCGACGTCCTGCGGGCCGATTCGAACAATCAAGAGGCACTGATCCTGCTGGTGCTGACCTTGACGGACCAGTTCGGCAAAGACTTGCGGGTCGCGGTCCACCATGCTCAGGAGGTGCTGCCACGCATCGAGGACAAGTATGAGCGAACGTATCACGGAGGGGTGATCTCCGAGCGATGGGCCAAGGCGCAGCTTGCGCGCGGGGCGCCGGGCTACGCGGTGTACGACTGGTTCTGCCGGGCCCTTGAATCGTATGAGCAGGCCCAGGCCGGCAGCCCTCCCGGCAACGATGATGCCATCCTCCGCTGGAATGCCTGCGCCCGCATCATGAAGCGCAACGAGCAGATCAGGCCGAAGCCGCAGGACCAGAGCATCGAGGCCGGCTTCGAAGACGAAGTTCCATATCGCTGATCATGCAGCGCGCAAGATGACGGTGGACGACCATGCCGCTGCGCCAAGCAAGGATCGAGATCTCGATCGGTCCTTCAGAACGCAACGTCGTTTGTGGAAGCGGTCGCTGCGACCGCACCGGCTATGGCGATGAGCGTAGCCGCAAGGGATGCGATGACAGCGACGATCGTGGCTTGCCAGCCGGCCAACCTGCTGATCGGCCGAATCCGCCGTGCCCAAGCGGCCATCGGCGCTGCTGCCGCCAGCGCGTACGCCCAGATCGGGATTTCGCCAAAGGACAACGAATATCCGCTGTACAGCAATCCGGGAATGATCACCGCGAGCACGGTCGCTGACCCGTGGGCGAGGGACGCCCAAGGCCGCCACCATGTGACGACTGTCGTGGCGCCGAGAGACGCTGCTACGCCACCGGCCAGCAGCGCCAGCTTCGCGTTTCCTGACAAGAGCAGCAACACGCTTGCGCCGGAGCCCGCAAAGCAAAGCGACAGCGGTAACGATGCGCCCTCAACGCGATTGGCATACGCATTGATGACGCAGAGCCACACGAAGACGGCGACCGCCAACCCGGCCCGCCAGAGCCACGCATTTCCGGCAACAGGCAAGACCACTAGCCAACCCGTGAGCCCGGCCAGGACGACCCATGCCCCAAGACGTGCGCGGGCGCCCCACCGATTCATCGCATCAAGCAGACCGATCACCACCGCGGCCACGACGAGGTACGCCAGCCAATGCCAGGCTTCCTTTGGTGGAAACGCCGGCCGGCCTTCCAGCACCGCATGGCCGAGGCAATAGGCCGCGCCCAGCCCGATCACGCCCCCCCAGGCGCCGCCGGCGATCGGCGCATCACGCCGCCACGGCCTCCACGCGACAAGCAGCAGCCCGCCGCAAACCACCGCCGGGGCCGCCACGGCTAGGAGTTCAATCTTGGGAACCGCCATTGCGCAACCGCCGCACTTCGTCACGGGTGTCCATCAGCCGAGCCCGGTGCGCGGCGGGCTACTGGCGGATGCCTTCGATGCCCACCATCAGGGTCACCTCATCGCCGAGGCCCCCGAGCATGAACTTCATTCCGAAGTCGCTGCGCTTGATGGTGAACGTGGCTTCGAATCCGCTGCGGTATTCGCCCCTCATGCCCTTGCCCGACCCGACGTGCTTCAGATCGATTGTGACCGGCCGAGTGACGCCGTGCAGCGCCAAGTCACCGGTGACGCGAAAGGTGCCGTCGCTGACCTTCTTGACCTCTTTGCTCTTGAATGTGATCTTCGGGAACTGCTTGGCGTTGAAGAAATCGGCGCTTTTGAGGTGGCGGTCTCTGTTTGGACTATTGGTATCGACGTCCTGGGTTCTGATGGAGATCTCGAACGAACACTCATCCGGGTCTTGGGGATTGAAGCTGAACTCGCCAGAGGGTCCGTTGAACCGGCCATAGAAGTAACTCACCCCCAGGTGCTTGATCCGAAACACAACCGTCGAGTGGACGGGATCCACCTTGTAGGTTTCGGTTTCCGGCTGCGCCTCGGCGCGTGCCGACGCCATCGCCACAAGCAGGCTCAGGCCCAGAAGCGATCCGGCTGTGAGAAGCAAGAGAGTTCGAGGTTTCATCGTGCACTCCTGTTGGTTATGCGGGGTTGATGTGGGATGTGCGAGTAAGTTTACGGCAAGCGGTGGTCGAGCATCTTCCTGGCAAAGGAGGCACTGCACGAACGCGGCGCCTAGTCGTCAGACTGTTCGTCTTTTTGGGCCAGCAGCGCCTCGATCGCACGTTTGAGCAACTGATAGTCCGCATTCTCCCGCGCATGCTGCGGGTCCTCGGACGCAAAGAACACCGGCCCGGGATGCAGGAACCGAGTTACTCCCCGTTCGTCCACCAGGAAGGTCACGCTGGTGGCCGCGCGCTGCCCGGACGACAGATACGCTTTGTCCAATCTCGACCAGTCCGCATCGACTGCCACCGGCCCGTGATATCCGTAGCGCTTGGCCACCGCGATCACGGCCTCGTCGCTTATCTTGCGAGGCGGCTTCGGATGATACACGCACACGATCCGCAGCCCTTTGGATGCGTACTCCTGCCGAAGCGTTTCAATGGCGGGAAGGCTGGAGCGGCAATAAGGGCAAGTGTCGGTCCACCACCGGTAGAGTGTGGCCTTGACCCGCTTGGGCTCAAGCGGTTGTTCTTCGACGCCAATCCACCGGCCGAAGTTCAGGTTCGGGAACTTCTTCCCGACACGATCCTGCCCGCCGCGCTGTTGGGGCAAGGTCTCGATGTTCGCCGGGGCGGCTAGGCTCTCCTTTCGAAGCGAATCGATCATCTTGCGAGCCTCCTGGGCGGGAACATGAAAACCGTTCCGCCGGACAATGCCCTGCTTGTCGATGATGATCACCCAGGGGGTGCCGCCGGTTCGATACCGCTGCATCAATGTCGAGCGCTTCTGGGCCGAGCCGTCATGCCCGATCGGAATCTCGAGTCTGTACCGGCGTGCCGTCTCCCAGGCCCGTTGGGCCGAGTTTGCCGCAAAGCCCTCAAACGTGGTTTGCACAGCCACGAACGCCACGTCGTCCGCATCGTCATAGCTTGAGATGAGCTGCTGTAGCGTCGGGAAGCCGCGCGCATGGCAGCCCGGACACCACGACTGAAAACACAGCAGATAGACGACCTTGCCCTTGAAGTCGGCGACGTCGAGCGCTTGCTTGTCCTGCGGTAGGTTGATCCACTGCGCAACGCCCCAATTCGGCGCTTTGGTGCCGGCGATCCCCATTGCCGGCTGCTGTGCAACGGCTGGGCTATGTAGCAAGAACAAGCCCAAAGCGGCCCAGAGCAGCGCGGAGTTCTTCATCGCCGGATCCTCTCGCGTCTTGGGCGTCATGTCCTTCCAAACACGACCTGGCCGAGATCTGTTTCCCCTCAAATCAATCCTATGCTAGCAGGCTCGCAGGCCGGCACTGTAGACCCCTCGTGGCCGCCTCCAACATCAGCACGAGCTAGAATCAACGCCATGACGGTGCCTCAGATTGCCATTGTAGGTCGGCCGAACGTGGGCAAGTCGAGCCTGTTGAATCGGTTGGCACGCCACCGGGTGTCGATCGTGGCCCCTGCGGCCGGGGTGACCCGTGATCGCGTCTCGACGCTCATTGAGCTCGATGGGCCGCTGGAGGGCTCCAAGGGCACGCCCAGCAAGTTCGTCGAGCTTGTGGACACCGGCGGATACGGGGTGTACACCGCCGATGGCAAGCGATTTGACGACGTCGGCGCCGATCTGACCATCTTGAGCCCGCAGATCGAGGATCAGATCCGGGTCGCCATGGATCAAGCCGAGCTGGTTCTTCTGGTTGTTGACGCCCAGAGCGGGATCACCGGCCTGGAGCACGCGATGGCCGCCATGCTCCGTCAGCAGGGTGTTGCCGGCAAGGTCCTGCTCGTCGCCAACAAGGTTGACAGCGACAAGTGGATCGCGCACGGGCTGGAGGCGGCGGGTCTGGGGTTCGGCCAGCCGATGTGCGTCTCGGCGAGGACCGGCTACGGCACGCGTGAATTGCTGGATGCGCTCTATGAGCGAGTTTCGCTGGACCCCCAACGTGAGCCCGAATCGCCGCAGGAGATGAAGATCGCCATCGTGAGCAAACGCAACGCCGGCAAGTCAACGCTCATCAATGCCCTGGCCGGGGAGCCGCGGGTCATTGTCTCGGAGATTGCCGGCACGACCCGCGATGCAATCGACGTGCGGTTCGAGATCGAGGGGCGCACCATGCTTGCCATCGATACGGCCGGCGTTCGGAAACGAAAAAGCTTCGCTGACGAGATCGAGCTGTACGCATACCACCGCATGCTCGCCGCCATTCGTCGAGCCGATGTGGTGCTGTTTCTGATCGATGCCCAACGTGACGTCTCGCAGGTGGATAAAAGGCTCTCCAAAGAGCTTCAGGATCAATTCAAGCCGACGGTGATCGTAGTCAACAAATGGGACTTGGTGGATGAAGGGGTCTCGCCCAAAGACTACCTGGCGTATCTGACGCAGCAGCTTCGCGGACTGGATTACGCGCCGATCGTATTCATCAGCGCCAAGGAGGGGCAAGGAGTCCACGACGTCGTCGCGATGGCGTTCAACCTGCATCGGCAGGCGAGCCACTTCGAACCGACCAGCCGGTTGAACGAAGTGATCAGTTCGATCCTTCAGCGGCGCGGTCCGTCATCGAAGCTTGGCACCCAGGCGAAGATTTTTTACGCGTGTCAGATCGGCTCGTGTCCGCCGACGATTGCCTTGGTCGTCAACCAGCCGAAGCTATTCCGTGGCGCGTACGAGCGATATCTCATCAACCGCCTGCGTGAGGCTCTTCCCTACAGCGAGGTGCCGATCCGACTGCTGCTTCGCAAACGGAAGCGCCTGTCGCTTGCCCAGATGAAGAACCCCAACAGGATGGAAGCGGCGCAGCTCGACCAACGGTGATACCGCACCCGGCGTAGCGCGGCTGCGGCTTGAGTGGAGAGGTCGAGGGAGCCATGCATGTCAGTAAGCAGCCTCGGTGCGTCCGCTCCATTGCGGTCGCGGCTCGTCACAGACGCCCCACCTGCTCAGTCACCGCACACTGGAGGTCTCGTCGTGCGAGGTCCGCGATCACCGCGCGTCACTTGGGCTGCGCATCGCGGTTCGCGGCG
>JADFIM010000203.1 GCA_022566725.1 Planctomycetota bacterium | reverse complement strand
GACGACATATCGCGCCAAAATACAGCCCCCGGCTTGCCGGGGATTGATGGTCGCAATGGAACAGATCACGCAAACCGCGCACAGCCCCGGGCAAGCCCGGGGCTATCTAATCAATGGGCGTTGGGGTGGGCGAACCCCTTGAACAGCGTCAACCCCAGGATGCGCAGGTCAAACATGATCGACCAGTTGCGGATGTAGAACAGGTCGTACTGGAGGCGTTTGCGGAGGCTGGTGTCGCCGCGCAGCCCGTTGACCTGAGCCCAGCCGGTCATCCCGGCTTTGACGTTCTGGCGGAGCATGTAGCCGCGCCAGTTTTCACGAAACTGCTTGATAAGCTCCGGCCGCTCCGGTCTGGGGCCGACGAGCGACATCTCGCCCAGCAGAACGTTGAACAGTTGGGGAAGCTCATCCAGGCTGGTGCGGCGCAGGAACTTGCCCATACGAGTGATTCGCTCGTCATCGCGTCGGGTCCAGGCGTCGGTGCCCCGGCTCAGGTTGCCCAGGGCCTGGCGCTCAGCATCCGCATGCTCCATGGTCCGGAACTTGAAGATCTCGAACCATTGACCGTTGAGGCTCATACGCTGCTGTCGAAAGATCACCGGCCCCTGCCCGGAGAGGCGCACCATCGCCGCGATCACCAGCATGGGCACGGCAAAGAGCAGCAGTAACAGCAGGCCCCCGGCCAGATCGAGCGTCCGCTTGGTGACACGCCCCCACCCGCTCAGCGGCGATTCGCGGATGGACAGGATCGGCATGCCGTCCAGTTCGTTGGCCGACATGTTGATCGGCATGTATTTCGGGTTCATATCGGGCACGATGCGCACGTCGATCGGGTAGCGCTCCAGGCGCATGAGCAGATCGGGCAGCGCGGCCGCCAGCCGACCTGGCACAGCGATGAATATTCCGGTGAGGTCGGCAGCGTCGAGGGTGGCCTCGAGATCAGCCAGCCCTCCCTTCACCGCAAGATCCTGGCAGGTCTTGCGCGACGTCATCTCGTGATGGCTGATGAAGAACACCGGGTTGATGCCGGTCCAACTGTTGCGCCGTAGCGTGTGGTAGACCAGCTGCCCCAACCGGCCCGTGCCGATGATCGCCACATGCCGAAGGTTCCAGCCGCGGGCGCGGATGGCTCGCAGTGCGGTGCGGAAGGCGAACCGCCAGCTCAACAGCGCGACGGCCGTGCACACTCCGTAGATGGCGAACTGCCATCCGCTGAAGTGTTGCCCCTGGAAGAGGATGTTTTGTAGCAGGCCTACGGAGACGATGGTCGCGCCCAGGCCAACAGCCGTTCCTTTGAGGATTGCCGCCGCTTCGAGGTGGAATCGCTGATCCCGCCGCGGCCGGTACTGTCCCGCCCAGAGCATCGCGAGCATCATCAGCGGCGCGGCAACCTCCAGAGGGATTGCAAGGTTGGGGTAGCTGACCACGACGTCCTTGGGAGGAATGAGGTCGGCAAGGAGCTTGAACCGTAGGAAGTATGCCGCAACCACCGCCAAGACGATGATCGTCAAGTCCGCGGCCATCAGCACGCTGCGGAAGAATCGATGCTGCTTTCTCAGCACGTCAATCCACCCATTGAAACCGAGAGTTTTGCAGAGCCGGGGTCCCACCGCAGGCGAAGGTGGCCCAGCTTAGTCGTTCTGCGAGGCGAGGTCATCGGCCCATGGTGCCGATTTCCTGGGATTTTTCAACTCCACGGCCAGCTCCCTCATCAGTTGGCGGCCTCGCTCGGAAAGGGACTCGTCGGCGACGATCCGCACCACCGCATAGAAGTCGCCTTGATGGCCCTTGGCGTCGGTCAGTCCTTTGCCCTTGACTCTGTGTTTCTGCCCGCTGGAGACCCCGGGGGGGACCTTGATCGCGACGGACCCGCTCAGCAGCGGCACGGTGACTTTGGCTCCGAACGTCGCCTCGGCGATGGTGATGGGCACGTCAATGAGCAGATCAAGGCGATCGCGCTGAAAGTACGGGTGCTTGGGGACCTGGACGGTGAGGATAAGATCGCCCGCGGCGCCGCCACCTCGCCCGGGATGGCCCTTTGCCTTGATCCTCAGCTTGGCGCCGGAGTCGATGCCGGGCGGAATCTTTACGGTGATGGTTTGCGGCGAGCCATGGCCGAGTGCGAGACGAACCGCTTCGCGGCCGCCGAGCGCTGCGGTCATAAAGCTGACGGTCAGCGTGTGGTGCAGATCCTGCCCGCGCTGCGGCGCGGCCCGATGGGGCCCGGGATGGCGCGCGGCCCCAGTTTCAAACGGAGAGCCGCCACGGCCGAAGATATCCTGAAACAAATCGGCAAACTGTGTCGCATCGAAGGGGCTGTTGGGGCCAAAGTCGGTGGCGCTCCAGCCGCCACCACCGAAGCCGCCCGGGCGGTGCCCCACGCCCACCCCCGCGCGCCCGAACCGGTCGTAGGCCTTGCGCTTCTTCGCATCGGACAGCACTTCGTACGCTTCCTGGACCTCGGCGAAGCGCGTCACCGCTTGGGGCGACGTATTGACATCCGGATGGAGCTGGCGAGCGAGGCGGCGATACGCCTTGCGGATCTGCTCAGCGGTCGCGCTACGATCGATGCCGAGCAACTCATAGTAGTCCTTGGTCTGTGCCATCGTTGTACGAGCGGTCGAGGACGGTGCAGTATAGCACGCCTCTGGTGCGCACCACCCGCAATCCGGCGGCCGAGCACAGCGACCGTCGCGCCGCTCTTTGAGCTGCGGCTACACTGATCCTATAAGCCAATCACTGTGCTAAGGGGGGTTGCCCCGGCCCCAGCAGCCCCAGCCGGTCAAACATACGCCATGCAAGCAGACGATCCATCAGACCGACAGACGATGACCTTCGGCGACCACCTGGATGAATTGCGCCGGCGGGTCATTCTCGCCCTTGCCGTGCCGCTTCCACTGTGCATCATCGCGTTCTTTCTCAGCGATTGGCTCATCGAGTGGCTGCTGTTGCCCGTGTTTAGGGTGCTTCGGCAGCACAACCTGCCAAGCGATCTTCAGGTTCTTAGCCCGCCGGAGTTCCTTGTCACCAAGTTCAAGCTGAGCGTGATCGCGGCGCTGATTCTCTCCGGCCCGTGGATCCTCTGGCAGGCGTGGGAATTCATCCGGCCGGGGCTGTATCGCCACGAACGACGGTTTGTGCGCTTCCTTGTGCCCGGCAGCGCGATTCTGACTGCCGCGGGCATTGGGCTGATGTATTACGTGATGCTGCCGCTGATGCTCCACGTGCTGATCATGTTCGCCAAAAACATCGAGGTCGATCCGGGCGGGCCGGCGCTCGATGAACGGGTGCAGCAGTTTCTCGCCTCGGCCGACCACGTGGCGATCCGCACCAATCAGCCTCCATCGCCTCGCAGCGGCGAGGTGTGGCTGCTCGTGCCGCAGATGCACCTGTATGTCGCCGTTGCAGATACCGACGGCGCCGTTGGGCCGGTGCTCGTGCCCCGCGTGCAGAGTGGCGGGATTGAGCAGATCTTCCGCGTCAGTTTCGTGGTCAACTTCACGCTGCTGCTGATGCTCGGGATCGTTATCGCCTTTCAGATGCCGTTGGTGATTCTGCTGCTGGGGTGGCTTGGTCTGGTAACCACCAGCGCGCTTCGCGCCAAGCGGAAGTACGCGCTCTTTTTCTGTGGCGTGACGGCCGCGGTGATCACCCCCCAGGACGCGGTGTCCATGATCATGATGCTGATTCCCTTGTATGCCCTCTTTGAGCTGAGCATTCTGATGCTGGCTGTCGCCCCCGCCTCGGCCGTCGCCGAGGGCGCCGTCTTTCGACGATCCGGCTGGCGCTACCGAAAGCGGTCTGATAAGGTGCCGTCACAGGCCGATCAGCCGGATGAAGTCGCGCAGACCAAACGCATAGCCCGCAGAACCGGCGCCGCCGACCAGTCGTCGCCGCAGCCGACCGATGACGAGGGGGACGGTCAATGACCAGCCGTCACGGCGTGCAACGGGCAAGGTTCGATCCGGCTCACGCCAGCGTAGGAAGACTGAGAAGATCGGGTCGGAGACGGAGGAGACGATCCATGGCCGAGCTACGTTTGGCGAGAGAGAATGACCCCAACGTCACCGCGACCGACCTGGCCATGATGCAGCGCGCCATCGCCCTGGCCTCCAAAGCGGCGGCGATTGGCGAGGTGCCCGTCGGGGCCGTCGTCTACAAAGGCGACCGAATCATCGCCGAAGCGTCCAATAACCGCGAGGCCACCCGTGATCCCGTCGGACATGCCGAACTTCTAGCCATGAGCGCGGCCGGGAAAGAACTGGGCGATTGGCGTCTCACCGACTGTTCGCTGGCCGTGACCCTGGAGCCGTGCCCAATGTGTGCCGGGGCGATGGTCAACGCCCGGCTCGGCCGGCTCATCTATGGCACCGACGATCCCAAGGCCGGGGCGTGCAAAACGCTCTTTCATATCCCCACCGATGAGCGACTCAACCACCGGGTGACGATCATCCGCGGCGTGCTGGCCGATCGATGCCGGCAGCAGCTCCGTGAGTTCTTCCAGAAGCGCCGCCGCCAGAACAAGCAGACGCAGAAATCCAGGACCGCTTGAGCCTCATCGCTACCTCCCAGCGTGCACTGGGGCATCGCGATGGACTCCAATGCCGGCCACCGCCCTGCGGGCTATCAAACAAAGCCCCCGGCACGTCTAGCACCGGGGGCTTCGGCTCATCGCTCATCACTCATCACTCATCACTCATCACTTCCTCTTTCCCTACGGTTGCGCCTCCAGGAGTGCTTGCAGCACACACGCGCACACGAAGGCTTCGGAATCGCTTGCGTCGATCAGCCAGTCCTGGTATTCGTCGACGCTATCGAATCCCATTTGCGCCAGCGCCGCGGTGAGCGATGGGCTTGAACCCGCACCGCCGTCGCTACCGCCGCCGCCTTGAGCGCTCTCGCCGCCTTTCTCGACTCCTGCATGCGATGTGATGATTGCGGCCGACAGGCGTTGGTCATTGGCCGCAACCCCACCGATAGCCCCGGGCTCTGCCGGG
>JADFIM010000202.1 GCA_022566725.1 Planctomycetota bacterium | reverse complement strand
GTTCTTGGGCTGCGGCGGGCTTGACGTGTCGATCTCGACCTCAAGGCCGAGCAGCTCGCCGGCCATCAGCGCCCAATCGGCCCAGCGGGCGTAGCAGTCGGCGAGGTTGTAGACCTTGCCTGCCGCATCGGGATTGCCGACCGTAGCGACCACCGCCGCCGCGACATCCTCAACATGGACAAACTTGCCGCCGCCGAGGCGACGAAACGGCTTCCCGCTTCTGATCGTCTCGATGATCGTGTGCCCGATCGAACGTTGGAGGTTGGGATCGATGCCATAGACCGCGCAGGGGCGTAGCGCGCAGGTGTGTTGACTGAGGCTGAAGTGGGCGGCCCACAGGTGCGCCTCGACGGCGGCCTTGTACGCACCATAGAGGTTTGCCGGCCGCAGCGGATGATCTTCATCGATCAGTCCGCGCCACCGCGGCCGAATGTCGTGGTGGACCGCGACGGAGCTGATAAAGACGAATTGCCGGGGCGCCGCCGCCTGCAGGAGCCCGATCGACGCCCCAATGTTGCTCTGGGCGTGCTGCTGGGGATCAGGCGGATCTCGCAGCGGCCGCCAATCAACGCTATTATGGATCACGCAGTCGGCGCCGTCGAGCAGATCCGGCCAGATTCGATCATCGGCCTGATCACCCACGACGAAGCGTTGTACGTATGGCCGGATGTGGTCGCGGCGGCTGCTTGGCCTGACCAGACCGGTCACCGAATGCCCGGCCTTGCGCAACCGCTGAGCGATGGCCGAGCCGATAAACCCCGATACACCGGTCAATGCAACCTGCATATAACATCTTCCTGTCCAGGGCACCGATGAACCGATGTCCCTGTCGATGTCCCTGTACGTGAACCGATTGGCACGACACATCGTAGTCTACGGACGGTGAACCCGGGCGCCGCCGGACCCAAGTAACGCCCGTGGAATATGGGTACCGCCGCGGGGTCACCATCCCGAAGCCACCATGACCCAAGCTCACGCATCTTTCAGATTATCGCCAGGTCTGCGAATATGCCGGAGGCCCTCGCTGAGGATGGTCGTGCTGGCGATCGCGCTCGCGCCGCTGCTGGCAGCCGTGCTGCTGTGGCTCGCGACACCGTCATGGTTCATCATCTTGCTGGTCAGGCCCCAACTGACGCGGAATCTCGGGGGCGAGGTAGGAATCGGCGCCGCGACCTATCTCGGCAACGGCACCCTCGTCTTTGAGGATCTCACCTTGCGTACCCGGACACACAAAGGTCCGGCGGCCCAGGTGCTCGGCATCGATCGCGTCGTGGTTGTTGTGGACATGAGCACGATCCTGCACGACCGGATACACATCAAGGACGTCCGGCTCGAGGGAGTCCTTCTTCGCCTCAGCGAAGACGCACAAACACCCGGGGTCTTCAACTTCTCTGCTCTGGATCCCCAATGGTCAATGAACCGCGAGAAGGACCAGCCGTTCCTGGCGCCAAGCGTACGGATCGACAGTGCAATCATCGAAATGGGCACGCACGATGGCGGCAAGTATGTTCGGTCCGGCCTGCGACGCGTGGCCGGGAAGATGTATCCTGCGACAGACAGCGGCGAGTGGTACCGCTTCGAGCTGACCGAGCTCGCCGAGGACGGCGTCAATCTGGGACAGACTGGCGGCGTATCCATCAGCGGAACGTGGAACGTCGAGACGCTCGAGCACCGGGCGCAGATCGATGGACTGGTGCTCGACGAGCGGACCCTCGGCATGTGCCCGCAGATCGCACGGCTCTGGTGGCAGCGGATGCAGCCGCAAGGCCGCCTCGCCAGCGCTACCGTGCAATGGAGGCGGGGCCAGCCGTTCAGCGCCGAGTTGGCCATCGATCGGGTGGCGCTGACGATTCCGATCGCGACCGATGATTTCTGGACCAGTTACAAGCAGGGCCGGGTCCTGGAAGCGGCGAGCCGACCGAGAATGCGCGTCCACAGCGGAACGATCAAACTTCGCGGTGACGAACTCAGCCTCGACGAACTCATCGGCGAGTTGGGCAGCTCTGCAAATTCCCAGCAGTCCGTCGGTGTGCCGTATCGAGTAAACCTTTCGATCCATGACCTGCCGAAGTTTGATTGGGAACACCAGCAAGAGTGGATGGAGCAGGTGCTGGCTACCGCGCCGTTCGAGATGAGTCTCGTAATGGATGACTTCAGCCTGGCGCAGAGCACCGATTCCGACACCCCGGCCGTGGACCTTCCACGACAGGTGGCCGAGACTCTGGCGAGGTTCAACCTGACCGGATGGTCGCTTGGTATGAACGTGCAGATCAATCGTTCCAAGCCGACGGTGGGCGACGGTGGTCAGCTGATCCCCCAGCCGATCCGCACAACCGGCGAAGCGACCATCCGCGAAGCCTCCGGAGCCTTCCAGGCCTTTCCGTATCCCCTGGAGAATGTGAGCGCATGCGTCGAGTTCGACAGCGACCAGGTGACGATCCTCGAGCTGACCGGCCAGGGATCGAGCAACTCGACGATCAGTATGTCCGGTTGGATCGCACCTCCCAGCGGTGAAGCCGCGGTGTCGCTGCGGCTGTTTGCCAGCGACATTCCTCTTGACGCGCGGTTCCGCGAAGCGCTGAAAGGCGGTGAGCGGACGACATTCGATGCGATGCTGCATCGGCCGTCGTACGAGGCACTGGCCGAGGCGGGTCTGCTGCCCGACGACGACGCGATTGCTGACGCTCGCCAAACCAAACAACGCAAGACCGACGACCTATGGCGACTCCGCGACGACCTCAGCTCACTAGCGGTCGGTCGTCGCAAGAGGCTCGAACGAGAGATTGATCAACTGGAAACGCTGATCGCTGCCGGGCCGTTTGAATTGGGGGGGCGTGTGGACCTGGACCTGACGATCCAACGTCCCCGCGGGCCCGACCAGCGCACCGAGATCACCGGCACGGTAACCGTCCACGAAGCCGGCGTCGTCTACGAGCGATTCCCCTATCCGATCTACGTGCGAGGCGGAATCCTGAGTCTGGAGAAAGATCAGATCGTCATCGTCTCCGGCGAGCAAGGCGAGGGCATTCCCATCGTCACACCCAGCGGAGGGCGCGGAATGGTTACCGGCGAAGTCCGCCTGCATCGAACTGAGCGGGGGACCTACGCAGAACCGGACCTCGCCATAGACTTGAGCGGCGACTCTCTCGGCGAGCTTCTCTATGCGGCCATGCCCGTCACTGAGGCCGAGCGGGCTGATTTGGACCAAGCGGCCGTACAACTGGGGACGAGGCGTTCTCGTATAGCGCGCTTCCTCGCCGACGCCGGCTTGAGCGGCTTTATGAACTACGCCGGCACCATCACCGCCGACCCCGCCGGTCAAACAACCTACGATTTCACCGTAGCGTTCTTCGACGGTGCCGCACAGCCGTCCGGAAAGTCACCTGATGCCGGCCGGAAATTCGGCCTGCCTTGGCCGAAGGGGTGTTCGCTCGATGCCGTTGAGGCTGAGATTCGGATAAGGCCCGACGCGATTGAACTGGTTGACTTCGCCGGGAACCGCGGAGACGGTCGTATCACCGCCGTCGGCCAGGTCGATCTGGCGGCGGACCCGCCCGAGATGAACCTCACCATGCACTTCAATGATGTTGCATTCGAGCGGTATCTGGTCGATCTCGTTCCTGATGAAGGCGCGCAGCGCGCCGCGACCTTGTGGGACCGCTATCAGCCAAGAGGAACCTACCACGCGAAGCTGCAATACCACGCGCTGGGCAGCGAGTCCGAAGAAGTGCAGTTGGTCCTCTGGCCGGAGGAACTCAGCCTCGTGATTGACGGCGAGCGGGTCTGGCTGATCCGCGAGCGCGGCGAAATTGTGGTGCGAGCCGACCAGGTGATCTTTGACGACCTGGCCATGCGAGTGCGCGGTCCAGATCGGGACGACGGCGTAATCGTGCTCGACGGCCATTACGGCCCGTCCGATGACGGCCCGGACTTTCGCATGCGGGGATCCTGGGCCGCCGCTCAGTTCGCCTCACCGCTGATCACCGAGGCGTTGAACCTCATCGGCGCCGCTGGTCAGGCCGAGCGCTATCGCCGGTACCACCCCCAAGGAACATTCGACGCCGAGTTCAGCTACGAATCGCCTCGTGGAGACCAACCACGACGTTATGAGTTCACGGTCCGGCCGGACACGTTATCGCTACGGGTGAACAATACCCCGGTCTTTACGGATTTGGACCCGGGAGCCGAGGTTACGTTGACACCGGGGCTGGTCACTTTGCGGAACGTAGCGGGGCGTCATGCCGGGGGCACATTCCACCTCGACGGCGCCGTGCAGATCGAGGGCCCGCTCGAAGCAGATTTGCAGTTGGATTATCTTGGCCGGCTCGACAGCCCGCAGGTCCTTGCATTTCTCCCCGCATCGCTGCGCTCGGCTCTCGACTCACTCGAGATTGGAGCGGCCGAATCGGTTCACCTTGGTGATGCCGAGCTTCACATCGTCGAGGTTGAGCCCGGCGAAACGGGTGGGCGATGGCATACGACCCTTGCCGGCCGATTGGAGACCCGAGGCGCATCATTGGACGCAGGCGTCAAGATCAGCGAACTGGACGGCGTGTTTGATCTGCACGCGGAGTACCAGCCGGGCGTGGGCACAAGCCTCGACATTCTGGCCCGCGCCGACCACGCGCGCGCCAATGGCCGTGAACTTACTAACATCGAGGCGCGCATCAGCCTGGGCAGTGATGGTCGCGTCCTTTCTATTCGGGAGTTTCGGGCTGACATGTACGGCGGCGTGGTCACGTTGCAGGCCTCGGTCGGCTTGGACTCGGGCAGCGAATACCAGGCTGCCATCGACCTGGTCGGCGTGTCGCTGGAGGGAATCGTTGTAAGAGACGAACCAACACCAGGCGAACCCGAATCGGCCCCAAGCGCCGGCGACCCGCCAAGCGGTGAGTTGTACGCTTCACTGCGCGTGGCCGGGCGACGCGGGCATCCCGAGACGCGGCGGGGACGCGGCGCCATTCGCGTGATCCATGGACGCATGATCAGCATGCCCTTGACTCTTCGGGTATTGCAGCTGGTCGAGTTGATGCCCCCATTCAGCGGCA
>JADFIM010000027.1 GCA_022566725.1 Planctomycetota bacterium | reverse complement strand
CCTGCACATCGACATCGGTGCGCTTCAGCGGACATGGGCCGAGGATGTTTCCTTCCTCATCGATCGCATCGAGCCGGCCGCCCTGGGGCACCATCACTTCCTGTTGGGCGTAGACCTGTCCGTGGGGGCTGGGCATGAGCAGGGCGATCAGCGCAATCAGCCCCAGCATCGACGCGGCGATGGGTGAGTAGCGATTCATCACATATCTCCTGAGAAACGGCGAAACGTCAAAGCGCCGAAACGCTGAGATCGGCGCGGCCCAGCGCTTGGCGGCGCGGGTCGCCTTCACAGAGTGCCGTTCTCGTGCAATCCGTTCGATCAGTTCATCGCGGCCTGCCGCGGCACGCTGGGCGTGGATTCCATGCCAGCTTCGCAGCAGCCGGTCGAGATCGTCGCGCGGAGGTGGACCGGCGGGCGGTTCCTTGGGTTGTTTGGATCGATCAGTCATGGTGAGTCCGATTCATTTCATAAGGCCGGCGAGATGTTCGCGAGCGCGGGCCAGCAGCTTGTAGTAGCCGCTTCGTGATAAGCCCAGCGCCGATGCGGCGGCATTGACCGGATCAGCGTCGAGGTAGTACAGGTGAACGGCCAGTCGTTCGCGGTCATCGAGCTGGGCCAACGCGTCGTCGAGGCGCTGGAGTTGCTCAGCGCGATCGGCTTGCTCGGGGGCGGTGGCGGCGATCGATTGGGCGGGCTGAGTCAACACCAGCTGCTCCTCGTGCCGGGCCCGACGCTGGGCCGAGCGCGCCCGCTCCGAGCAGACCCGCCGGGCGATCGCGTACAGCCACGGGCGGAGCTTGTCGGGGCTTTGAACCTTGTGCAGAAGTCGATACGCACGAATGAAGGTCTCCTGGGTTGCGTCCTCAGCCTCGGGCAACGAGAACCGCCGGCACAGCGACAGCACGACGGCCGCGTGACGGTCATACAGCCGTCCGAACGCCTGGTGATCTCCGGCCTGGGCCGCCGTCAGGTCCGCGGTCCCGATTCCATCGGGATCACCGGTCATCCCACTCATGGCCGGCTGACCTGCGGCGTCTCCGGCAATCTGCAGATTTCTCGTCGCGGGCTGGGAGTGGACCGCCGGATTGAGCGGGGGGATCGAGGCCATGGGTACCGAGTATGATGGAAGACAATGGCTGAATGGTTGTACGCGTTGATCGGGATCGGGATCGGTTCGGCCGTGCAATCGGCGGTTGCCGTGGTCCGTCTGCTCCTTCGGCGAACCCGACTCTCCGCTGAACTGGCCAACGTCCGAACCCGCTCGCAATTGCTTGAGTCGTTGTCCCGCCGGGAGGTAATCAATAGATTCACCCGGCGGAGTGAAGGCGTTTGGGCATGACTGAGGCCCTGCTCGCGGTGGTGATCGTCCTGATGCTGGTGTCGATCGGATTGGTTGTCGCGCTGCTGCGGCGGAACATCGCCCCACATCTCGCCGAATTCGAATCGCACTTCGAGTCAGTGGACAAAGGGCAGGAGCGAACCGAGCGAGCGGTGCGGGATCAGATCGCCGATTCCTTCAAACTCTTCGTCGAGCGGCTGGAGCACGTTCACAAGGGCCTCGGCGAGCTGCAGAGCCTCGCCAGCGGCGTGAACGACCTCAAGCGCGTCCTGACCAACGTCTCGACCCGGGGGACCTGGGGCGAGATCCAGCTCGGGACGCTGCTGGAACAGGTTCTTGCGCCGCAGCAATATGCTCGCAACGTCGTCACCAACGATGCAACCAACCAGCGGGTGGAGTTTGCGATCAAGTTGCCCGGACGGGCGGATGATCCCAACGACGTCGTTTGGCTGCCTATCGACGCGAAGTTTCCGCAAGAGGATTATCAACGCCTGCTCGCTGCTCAGGAGCAAGGCGACCAGGAATCGGCGACGACGGCGGCGAAGCAGCTTGACGCTCGCATCAAGGCCTCAGCACGAGACATCAGGGACAAGTATCTCAACCCGCCCAGGACCACGGATTTCGCAATCATGTTCCTGCCCAGCGAAGGGTTATATGCGGAGGTGGTTCGCCGCCCGGGGCTGATGGAGTTTCTCCAGCGACAGTACAGGGTCAGCGTGGCCGGCCCTACGACGTTGGCCGTCCTGCTCAATGCGCTGCAGATGGGATTTCGAACGCTTGCAGTGCAAAGACGATCAAGCGAAGTGTGGAAGATCCTGGGCGCCGTCAAGACGGAGCTTGGGAAGTTCGGCGGCCTCTTGGATGCCGTTCAAAAGAAGTTGCACGAGGCGTCTGCGAAGGTCGATGACGCAACCAAGAAGACTCGCACGATCGCAACCAAGCTGCGGAACGTCGAGGAACTGCCGCCGGGCGAGGATGGGGGGCTTCAGCCGGAGTCGGTGCTGATCGAGCCGCGCGATGGTCGGGCGGCAGCGGCGCGTGACGAGGGTCTGCCTGCTGAACCAACGGCCGTAGAGGGGCTGGCGAGCCGGTCACATTGATTGTTGATTTCGTCGTCTGCCCACGGCACGGTTGGACTGGGCGGATGTTGGGCCCGATCAGCCTTCCGCTGAGGGGCGGTCGCCGCTGGGCGCGGGGCGTTTGGCGGGTGGGCGCTTCTCACCGGGCTTGTGCGTGACTTCACCCTCGGGGCGAGGTTTGTCCTGTTCAGCTGACGCGCGGTTCGGCGGGCCCTCGCCGTTGCCTGCGCGTTGCCATCCCTCGGGGCCCTCGGCCTTGTCCAGCCGGGCGACGATCTCCGCCGGATGTGGCTCGCGCAGCAGCACGACATCGCCTTCGGCCAGTCCGCTGCTCACTGCCACATGCAGTTCCGAGGATTCGCCGACAGTGACCTTGCGTTGGGCGAAGCCGGAGCCCTGCGGCACGTAGACGTAGGCTGTCGGCCCCTCGTGGAACACCGCTTGCAGCGGCACGAAGAGGGTATCTTCGACCCGGCCAACGTAGATCTCGGCCTTGCAGCGCATTGAGGGTTTGAGTCCCAGGTCGTTGCCGTCGGTCAGACGAATCTTGACGGTGTAGTCACGACGGTTGCGGTCGATCCACCCCGGGGACTCCGCCAGCACGCTGATGCTGAGGACTTCGCCTTGCAGAACCACGTCGGACACGGCGTCGGACGTGAGGATCGCGTGCTGCCCCGGCTTGATGAGGCCGGTCAGCGACTCGTTGACTTTGACTTCCGCCACCATCTGGGAGGTGTCAGGCAGAATCATCGCCAATTGGTTGCGACGCAGCTCGCTACCCACCTTTAGCGTCTCTTGGTTCCCCCATCGGTACCTTTCGAGACTGGTGGCAAAGACGACCAGGCCTCCGGATGGCGCGGTGACCGTGCAGTATTCAAGCTGCTTCTGGAGGTCCGCCAGACGTTCCTGGCGGCTTTCGAGCTGATGTTGCTTGCTGGCCAGCGCGGCGCGGAGGGTGGCGAGCTCGGCCTCATGGCGGTCCTTGATCCGTTTCTGTTCATCCTTGGCCTGTTTGACATCCGATTCCTTCCGTTCCTGGTCCTCTATGTACTGGTATTTGTCGTAGATTTCCTTGTCGAGCTTCGCCTGCTCGAGCCTGGCCTTGGCTCTGATCATGGCGATCTCGTCCTGCTTGAGCTCATCTCGGCTGATAAACTTTTGGCTTTCGAGCGTCACGGACTCGTCATACCGCTCCTTGAGGCGGTCGTAGTCCTTTTGGGCGGTTTGCAATTCCAGCTTAATCTGTTGGCGCCTCGAGACCACTTCGCCTTCCTTCCAGCTTTCCAGCGCCAGCTCTGCGAGTGTCACGTCCAGCTCTGCTTTGTCCTGCTCCGATTCACTCGAGCTGATCCGGATCTCCAGGTTCGACTCGGCCATGATCAGGGCGCTGTCCGCGTTGTTCTGTGCGTCCTCGGCGTCCTTGATTTTGTTTCGGATCTCCTCGTCGTTGAACCGAATGAGCATGTCGCCGGCCTTGACCGTCTTGCCTTCTTCAATGATTTCGGTGATGACCGCCCGAACCTCCAAGCGGTTGCGGATCTCGATCTGATCCAGCGCCGCCAGCTCGCCGGAGGCGGGAATGGTGATGTCGAAAGAGCCGCGTTGGACGATGTATGTGCCCTCGGAGCCCCCCTCGGTGCCGGAGGAGGATCCGTTGCGCACCACCAGGGTGGTCATGGCCGCCCCCGTCACGATCACCACAATCGTGATCACGATCGCGGTGGTCCCACCCCTGCGGTTATGTCTCTTGGTCTTCACCAGTCAGATTCCGAATCAATCGCCAAGTCCCGAGGCTCTGGGGTGAATCCCCTTAAGGCACGAGTTATTCCGGCATGTAGGATAGGGCGTCAGCCGGCGTCGATCGAGCCAATTCTGCGGCGAATCTTGGTCTCCTGCCGGCTTGGCTTAGCGGCCGGGGCCTTCCTTCAGGGGGGTTCTACGGCGCGCTCGTCTGACGTGCTCGTCTCCATGCCAACAATGTAGACGATCGCAGCAACAGCTATCACAAGGATGAGGGAGCGTCGATGTCGTTGAACTTCACGCGATAGCGGAGATCCTGGCCGTACACCTCATCGCCTCACCACCGCGTTGCGTCATGTGACCTGTGCCACACCACTACGCTGTTCCCTCACCGCCTGCGGGCGTCTCGGTTTGGCCGGCGTGGTGGGTGTTGTAGGTGGGGGGTGGATTTCCGCGGAGTCGGATGCGAGACCCGAAAACCCCCTGACGGGGGTGCCGCCAGAAGTGAGGACAGGCCCCTCGCGATCAATTCAGGTAGTCGAAAAGGCGAGCTTCGATAGCGCGCGACGAAACATACTCATACGCCTCTTCGTCTGCGGCCGCTGTAGCCTGTAACAAGACACCAGGCGCAAGATTGTGGCCAAACTCGGTTGTCACATCGCGCGCCACCGAGAAAGCGATCTCCGAATCGACGCCGTCCACTTCAACTTCAAACTCAGGACCAACGCGAGCTTTATAGGCCGCAAGGAAGGCGGAGGTATACGCGGCAACCAGCATCTCGTAAGCGGCTGCTTTGGCTGCGGCATAACCAGCCGGAGTGACGTTTCTCGAACCCCCAAGCTGGGAGCCCGTACGGATGAGGGCCTGTATTTCAGCCCGTTCGTCAATCTTGGCAAGGTAGTCGTTACGAAGCTTGAGATAGGCGTTGAGAACCTCAAGTTTGGCGAAGCGATCGGACACTTTCTCCGTAGGACGGTTTGCATCACCGTTGGCGGCGTCAAGGTCCATCAACTGCATTCCCTGCAAAGGCCGGATCGAGCCGTCGCTCGCCACGCGGAGCTGTCCTGTGTCCAGCAAATAGCGCAGTGTCCCCACCTGGAGGTCCCGCACCGCGCGGTCGTATTCATCCAGGGCACGGTTCAGCGCGTCGATGGCTTCGCTGCGCTCGCGAGCGTCGGACCGGTCGGGAGCCGCTTCATTGCTCTGGCGACGGCGGGTGGCGATCGCGACGTTCTCATTCTGCAACTGCACGCTGAATCGTGCCCGATCGATATCTCTGACCGAAGCTCGCACATCCACGGCGATGCTGTCGCGAAAGCGCTCGTAGTCGCGAATGGTTCGTTCAAGGCTGATCTGGGTCTGACGAAGGTTGATGCGCTCGATGGTGCGATCCAGCGGGAGATCGAGCCTGACTCCGGCCAGGAACGATGTGTCATCGAGATCGAAGTCGAGCCCGGCGCGGTCCCTTGTGTCATCGGTGGGGATCGAGATCGAGGCGGTCAGGTTCAGGTCCGCCAGCAGGTCGTTGCGAGCGTTGCGCACGGCGCGTCGGCCGTCATCGAGCTGGTCACGCCGGTTCTGCAAGTCGAGGCGGTAGGCCATCCCAGCCTGTACTGCGTCGTCCATGTCGATCTTGGGAGTGGGAAGACCCAGCGTGGACGGTTCGATGATCAACGGCCGGCCTTGAGGCATCCCCAGCCGCAGCTTGAATCGATCGACGGCGAGGCGGAAGTTCTCTCGCTGGCGGTTGAGCTGATCGCGGGCATCGCGGGTGGCCTGTGCGGCGAGGTCCGCGTCAAACGGCGGCCGTCGCCCCGCCCTAACCAGGGCGACCTCCCGTTCTTCCGCTTGTTCGGACAGCCTGACTCGCTGCTGGGCATTCTTGATTGCCTGCCCTTGCACCACAAGGCTCAGGAAATCCTGGGCGATGTCGAAGAGGAATTCGCGGCGGAAGCGCTCGAAGCCTCGGGCGGCGTACACCAGGTTCCGCTCGGCCTGGATGCGGTCCTCGCGGGCCACCTGGCCGGCACCGCGAAGAAGCGGGATGTCAGCGGAGAAGATCAGCTCGGCGGTCTGGGTGTTCTCGCCCGCGACGCGCTGATGCAGGTCCTGGGTGGCTCTGGCCAGCATTCGCGCCGTCACTTCGCCGCCGTAGGGTAGCCGCTGGGTGAGGCGCAGCTCATTGACCAGCCGAAGCGACGTGTCGAACAGCGCCTCGTCGGCCTCGCCTTCGATCGACGCGTCCAGCTCGTCGAACAGACGCGGTCCCCACAGGTGCCGTTCGTTTAGCAGCCGCAGCGCCGCAAGGAGGTAGTCCTCCTCGGCAAAACGGTATTCTCGACTGTGTCGTATCGCATTGGCCAGGGCGGATCGAAGATCCATCTGCATAGCGTCAGCCGGTATGTCCGCGTATCGTTCGAGCCGCTGCATCACGTCCTGGGCCTCGTCGGCGGGGCTAAACGGCAGTTGCTCAGCGGGCGGGTTGGTCGTCGGCGGTTGTTCGTCGGCCAGGGAACGATCCCGCCCCTCGGCGGAACGATCACCCCCCGGCCAGGGGAGCCTGGGTGTCACCGCGTCGGCCCCCAGGGCGGCGCTGCGGTCGGAGATCAATTCGGCAACGTGCCGATCAATCCGCCCAAGCGCTGATTCGCAGCCGCCTACTCCCACCAAGGTGAAGGCCGTCACGACCAAGCCGCCGGTCCAACCGAGATCAGCCGACCTGGGTTTGGATAGAGTGTTGTAGCTCATGGACTTCCGATAAGTGTTGTACCCAAAACGTCGCTCGTCAGGTCATACTGCTGTGGCTCGCGATGTGTTGCACGAAAGTCGTGATGCGATCCGCAGCGCGATGCCTACAGGGGCTCCGGGCCGGGGGAGGCCCCGCCGGGCGGATTGAAGTACCGCTACACTTGCGGCCATATGGCCAGCGTCACCTATGACGGGCAGAGCTTCTTCGTTGAACGTCGTCGAGTCTGGGTGCTTGGCGCGTCGATTGAGTATGCCCGTGTCCCGCCCGAGGCCTGGCCCGATCGGATCGCCGCCGCCAAGCAGGCCGGGTTCAACACCGTAGAGACATCCTGCCCCTGGCTACTTCATGAGCCGCGCAAGGGGCGGTTCTCCTTTGCCGACCACTGTGATGTTCGTCGATTCGTTGAGCTGTGCGCCGCAGCGGGCATGTGGGTCTTGCTCCGCCCTGGGCCGTATGTCGGCGGTCACTACGATGCCGGCGGCTTGCCCAGTTGGCTCATCGAGATGCCCAACGTGGTGCTGCGCGAGGCGAACGAGCCGTTCCTCGCGCGGGTAAGCCTGTACTTCCGCAAACTGTTTGGCGAGTTGGCCGACTTGCAGGCGACCAGCGGCGGGCCGATCCTGCTGGTGCAGAGCGAGCATGCCTGGCTGTGCTCAAACCGGACCCAGGCGGACCGCTACCTGCGGGAGGTCTCGCGCTACATCCGCGAGAACGGCATCAACGTGCCCATCATCAACGCCAACGACCTCTGGCAGGAGTCGGTGGGAACGATCGATACCTGGCGAGGATTCGACGACCTCCTGGTCCACCTTCGGCAGTTGCGGAGCGTGCAGTCCAATGCCCCTTGTCTGGTCAGCGCGTTCGATCCGGTGGACCTCGATACCTGGGGTGGGGGTCGTGATCGCCCCAAACGTCCGGAGGTGGTGCTGCATTCGTTGGCGCAAGTGCTGGCGGCCGGCGCTCAGCCGGTGGTCTCACCCTTCCACGGCGGGACGAATTTCGGGTTCTTGGGCGGTCGAGCGGCCAGTGGGGATGGGATCGACTGCGTCGGAGGCGGCTTCGTCACCACCAGCGCCGCCGCGAGCGCGCCGCTGGGGGAGGCCGGCGCACGCGGGCCCAAATATAACGCGATCAAACGCCTCATCAGCTTCGCCAATCACTTCAGCCACGTCTTCGCCGACCTGGATGAGGATTATCACCCAATATCGAGGGATCTGTCCGACGTTTCCCCTTCCGCACGGCGCCGCGGACAACATGAACCCCCCGGGCGTCCGGGTGGCGGTGTGGCGGTCCTGCCGCTGCGCGGGGCGGCCGGCCGGGTGGTCTTCGTCTTTGCCGATCGCGCCCAGCGAGACGTCACGCTGCTGCTTGAGCAGGGCATTCGCATGCCGGTCGCGCTGGGGGATCAGTCGGTTGGCTGGTACGTGCTGGATGTTGACCTGCGAGGCTCCGGGCGGTTGGACTACGCCAACCTCTGCCCGTTCGCAATCGTCGATC
The DNA here is from genome assembly GCA_022566725.1 of Planctomycetota bacterium. Lineage (GTDB taxonomy): Bacteria > Planctomycetota > Phycisphaerae > Phycisphaerales > SM1A02 > JADFFQ01. The sequence continues at coordinate 9,600 of JADFIM010000027.1, read as the reverse complement.
GCTCCATCCTGGTGTTGCAAGGCCCCGCCGGTGCGCCGGTGTATTTGTCGATCAACGGCTCTCCGTTGCAAGCGACCGTGCCTCGGGGGGGCAAGCCGCTCCTGCTGCAACATAAGCGCATCACCATCGTGATCTGTAATCAACAGCAGATCGACGCGACCTATCACAACGACACCACGGTCTTCGTCGGCGTGGCCGGCTTGGATCGCGAAGGATCTCCGCTGCCGGCGAAAGGGTCGACCGCAGTGTGGGAGATTACGAAGGACGCCGGGCTTCAACGACGATCGATCGCGCCAGCGAAACGGGCCCCCAGGCCGATCGGACTTGTGGATTGGCAGGCCGCCCCCGCAGTTGCATACACGACCGGTGAGTCGCCGCGCTACGCCACACTTGACGGGCCCGACACCCTCAACGCATGTGGAGCGGGGCTTGGATACGGCTGGTACCGCATCGCGCTACGGGTGACATCTTCTCGCAAGCGACGTTGCCATCTTCCCCAGGCCGCTGATCGTGTCCACCTGTTCATCAACGGCACGTTTGAGCGGCTCGTCGGGGTGGCTCCGGGCGCCGATCACCGGCCGTTCGACCTGAAGTTAGCCAAGGGCCAGCACACCATCGTGGCGCTGGTGGACAATCTCGGACGGTTCTCAGACGGCAATGACCTGGCGCAGCGGAAGGGATTGTTCGGCCACTTCTATGAGGTGAAGCGGCTTGGGGCGGTTCGGCCCAAGAAAACCAAAGCGCCGGCGGTCGATCCGTTTGTTCTTCGCGGGTACATTGCCGGACGCACGTTCGGCCAGCTCAGCGACACCAACCAGGTGGTGTGGACGTTCACGCACGCCCGGAAATCGCCGATTCTACTCGACCTTGACGGCGCGGCGGCCAGCGGAACGATCGTGCTCAACAACGAGCCCGTTGCGTACTATTGCGGCGCGTCCGGCGGCAGCCTCGCCCACATCTTGCTCGATCCGACGACGACCGGAGCGTTTCGGCGCGGGAAGAACGTCCTGCGGTTCGCTCCCGACGCTCAGCAGGACGGTGCCGTTGAGCAGATTCTCAAAGCCGCCACCCTTTACGAATGTGTGACGACGATCACCGCCTCAGCCGCGTGGGCATTTGCGAAGTGGGAGCCGCCGAGCGCCTCAGCCTATGCGCCGATCAGTCGCACCGGCACCCGCGACGTGCGCGGTGTTCCCTGCTGGTGGCGGACCTCTTTCACTGCTCGCAGCACCGCCGAGGCCATGTGGTTCGACACATCCGGTTTGAGCAAGGGCCAGGCATACCTCAACGGGCGGAACCTCGGCCGATACTTCACCGCGACCGCCGACGGCCGCGCCGTCGGGCCGCAGCGCCGGCTCTATGTGCCCGCGGCCTGGGTGACGCCCGGTCAGCCCAACGAGCTGGTGCTGTTCGACGAGCACGGCTTTACCCCGCACCGCACCCGCATCGTCTTCAGCCCCACCGGGCTGTTGGAGTGAGCGGCGAACATCCAACCCCAATGCGGTGCAAGGCCTGCGGCTATGACCTGCGCAGCCTCCCGGAGCACCGTTGCCCGGAGTGCGGGCGGCGATTCGATCCCGATAATCCCCGGACGTTTCTCACGAAGCCGGTTTCCGGCCGTCGGTATCTATTACTTGCAGTCGTTGGTGCCGTATTAGTCGCGACACCGCTGATCATCGCAGAGCTGGCCGACCTCGACGTCCTCCATCTCCCCCCTTTACTGGTGCTGGTGCTCTTGTTGCCACTGTGGATGCCGACGGGGTTCGTGGTCGGATGGTTTGTGTTGCGCACCAGCGGTAGGGTGATGGTTGACCGGCTGCCATGGACGGAACATCATCAGGCATTTGTGATGGCATTCCTCCTCAGCTGTTTGATCCTGATCGGGGGGTTTGGTGCGGTGATTTTCCAGCTGATTGCGCGATTTCTCAGCTGACCTGTCCAATGCGATCTGCCCGCACATTCATGACGCACCATTCCGCAAGCTTGCGCCATTCGGTGGTCGGCGGTACACTGGTTGCGGGAGGCCTCCAGGGCCGAGGATGCGGGCCAGTGATTTCAGCGAGCGCGGCGACCTGGACTGACGGCGCGAGGCGCTTGCTCTCTGAAGGATCAGCAGCTATACCGCACGTCAGTCGGGTGGAGGCTCTCTGGTCTCCATCTCCACGCTCATCTCCATATGCTGGCTCATATCCTGCTTTCTGCCCTGGGCGTCGATGGACATGCTCGAATCGCTGGTCACGTTCATCTGAGAATTGATCGGCATCAGTTGAGTGAGCATGAGGACCATCTTGCCGCTCCCCTCTGAGGTAAGCGAGTTCAGATTGACCGTTGTCCCTGCCACTGCGCCTGGCGGTGAGATCGTCTGTGCGTCGGCGGTCTGCTTCACCTTGACGTCCAGTTGGAGTCGATCTCCCTCAATTTTCGTCAGCTTGAAGGTGCTGGTTTGTTTGATCATCATCCCGTTCATGGTGATGGTCTGATCGACCCGCCATTCGGCGCCTACGCCGACCGGTTCCTTCGGAAGCGGAGCGCCGAGTTGTTTGACCGCTTGCTTGAGGCTCTCGAGATGCTGGACCGCCATCGGATCGATACCCCCAGGCATCTCGAAGTCGGCCTCCTTGGTGAAACCTCGACTGGACATCAACCCCGTGCCGCGCAGTCCGACGGCTCCCTTCAACGAGGTACGCATAGCATCGGCCATCGAGGCCGCGACGCCCGGCTCATCAACAATGTCCGCGTTCGTACAAGTGAACTCAAACTGCACATCGCCGTTCTCTTTGACCTGCACGACCTTGGACAGCATGGTGAAGCGCATGCCGGGGAGCTTCATCTCCGGCATCGCCATGTCGCCGATCGATTGGGTCATGGACATCCGCATCGTCATGTCCATCGTCTGTTCGGACCCGATCTGAGGCGTAAGCCGTAGCGCTTGGCGGGGAGCTGTACCGGGATCGAGCAGCGTGACCATCGGCGCGTCCGTTGGCTGGGTAGCCGCTTGCTGCCCGGCGGCGACGTGAGCAGGGACGCAAAGTAGAACAAATACACAGAGCCAGGGATGGGTATGTTTCATCGGTGTGGTCCTTATCCTTGAAACATCGTTCGCCGGGGGACCTCTCTACGGTCCATCGCGGGAACACGGCAGTGAACCATTGCACGGTAGTATAATCGCTCCAAGGGCACTCGTCGCGGGTTCGCAAACCAGCCGCCGGCTTGAACCGACTGGATGTGCACAATCTCGCTTCGCGCGCCCCGATGGCTGGCGCGAACCAGATCAGGACGCTATAACCGTTTTCGGAGCCGTACGCATGGCTGAACGAAAGAACACCGACTTTGATCGTCCCGGCGGCTACGCGATGCCCAAGGGCGCTACCCAGGTGCACCGACAGGCCGCGAAGGCCATGATCGACGCCGATGTCCGTCTCTACGGCGACCGCGTTGAGGTGCATCAGCCTCGGCAGATCAAGAACTCTGCGCCGAAGTACCAGGCTGATGATCCCGACACGCGCGTCTACGTCGGCGACTGCCGCGATGTACTGCCGAACCTACCGGACAAAGGCAAGGTCGATCTGATCTTCGCCGACCCACCTTTCAACTGGGATGTGCCGTACGACCAATGGCACGATGGGATGCCGCGAGCCGAGTACGAACGCTTTACCTTCGATTGGCTCGATGCGTGTATTGATGCTCTTTCACCGCGCGGATCGCTCTGGGTGAACATCCCCGACGACACCGCCGCTGAGGCCGTCCTGCACCTGAAGCGCCGCGGGCTGACCATGATCAACTGGTGCATCTGGCATTTCCGCTTCGGCCAGCACCGCGAAAGCTCCTTCATCCTCAGCAAGTCCCACGTGCTGTACTTCGTCAAGGACCCCGACAACCGCATCTGGAACCCCAACGACATCCTCGAACCGTCCGACCGCGCGGCGATCTACGCCGACCCTCGCACCATGGCCAAGGAGACGAACAAGGGCCTGCGGGTGCCGATGGACGTGTGGTACGGCCAGTACTGGGGCCGCATTCAGGGCAATAACAAGGAGCGCCGTCACGGCCATCACAACCAGATCCCCGAGGTGTACCTCGAACGCATCATCCGCGCCTGCTCCAACGAAGGCGATCTTGTGCTCGATCCGTTCCTCGGCAGCGGCACCACCTGCACCGTCGCCCGTGCCCTTGCTCGCCGATCTATCGGAGTCGAGTACTCACCGGTACACGCCAAAGCCGCGTGGGATCGCGTGATCAACGTCGGCATGGTGCGAATGGACGCAGCCCTCGGCCGGTCGTCGGCGATTGTGCCGCCCCGGCGAAGAAAAAGAGAAAAAGACGGCAGATTAGTCTTGGCAGCCGCGTCTTCGCGTGAAGAATAGGATTGTCGCCAGTTCGCAGGAGTATCGCCGGTGCGCACATTGAGGAGCCCGCTTGTGCTATGGGTGGCAGCCATGGTGGCTACAGCCGGCACCGCCTCGGCCGGCCAGCTTGCGGTGATCACTGTGGAACCGCCGCCCCATGCGTTGCAGGCTCCTATTGACGGGCCGATCGTCATCCAGTTCAACCAGCCGGTGTTACACGAGTCCATCACCGCCGGCAGCTTCTGGGCGTTTGGGCGCTCCAGCGGAACCGTCCAAGGCACATACACCTTCGCCAACAACGATAAGACGGTGACGCTGACGCCGGACCATCCCTTCTCCGCGGGCGAGCACGTGATGGTGATCCTCTCGCATGACATCCAAGCGGCGGACGGCTCGCCGCTACGAAGCGCCGGCTACTCCTACCAGTTCTGCGTCAAGGCCCAGTCGGCGGAGATGGACTTTGAACAGGTCGACATCCTGTCCACCAACTTTCCAGCGGGGGCGTCCAGCCGTCCGTATGGCGGAATCGCATCCGACCTCAACAACGACGGCTGGCTTGACCTCACCATCGTCAACGAGGACACCGCCGACCTTCGGGTGTTCCTGAATCTCGCCGACGGCTCCGGCCAGTACGGCGACTTCCTCCAGCCGCCATTCGCCGTCAACGATCGAGCCAGCCCGTCCGAGCCGGCCGACTTCAATCACGACGGCTTCGTTGACATCTGCGTGGCCAACATCAACACCAACACCGTCTCGATCCTGCTCGGCGCCGGCGACGGGACCTTCGGCCCCCAGCAGCAGATCATCGTCGGCTCGGCTCCGCGCGGCATTGCCGTGCTCGATGCGGACGGCGACGGCGACCTTGACATCGTCAACACCAACGCAGGCAGCTCCAACATGTCGCTGCTGCTCAACGACGGCAGCGGCGTGTTCGGCTCGCCCGTGTTCTTCGAAGGCGGCGGGGCCGGCGAGTGGGCGCTGGCCGCAGCGGATATGAACGATGACGGCATCCTCGATCTCGTCATCGGAGCGCGGACCAGCCAGCAGATCCTCGTCGATGCCGGCAACGGTGACGCAACGTTCACCCACATCTCCTCGCAGAGCGCCGCCGGAGCGGTGTGGATGCTCGTCTGCGGCGATCTCAACGGCGACGGCGTCGAAGATGTGGCCACCGCCAACAGCTCCGCCAACAACGGCGCGATCCTGCTCGGCGCCGGCGGCGGCAATCTCAACGAGCCGCAAACCTATCGCACCGATCCCTTCCCGCTGGCTACAGACCTGGGCGATCTCGACGGCGATGGCGACCTCGATTGGGTCACCTCCAGCTTCGGCGGTGATTGGCGGATGTTTACCAACAACGGCGACGGCACGTTCGTGTTCGCGCAAGAATTCGCAGCTCCGGCCGCTGCGTCCTGCGCGCTGTTGCTGGATATCGATAACGATGGCGACCTCGACTTGGCGCTGATCGATGAGTTGGCCGACGTGATCGTGATGATGAAAAACAGCGGCACGGCCCCCGGAATACCCGGCGACCTCGACGGCGACGGCGATGTGGACATCATCGACCTGCTGACTCTCCTGGCAAACTGGGGACCGTGCGCTGATCCCTGCCCGCCGACTTGCCTCGCTGACCTCGTCGGCGACTGCTCCGTGGGCATCCTCGACCTGCTCACGCTGCTCGCCAACTGGGGCTGATCGGCAAAGGCCGCGAATTCAACGGCCGTTTCGGTGGCAGCCTGTGATATGATGTGTCAGGCCTTGCGCTGACCTGCGACAGGGGCGCGACACGCCGACATGCATGGACGCGCGGGGCGCCTGGACCTTGTGATCGATCTCAAGGGAGGCAATGGCATGCACGCGAACCGTCATTCTCTGACCGTCTTCGGGATGCTCGGGGCCGTGTTCTTCGCCGCGGCGCCGGCCTCGGCCCAGTGCACGGACCAGTGGCTTCCGGGCGAGGGCCTGCCGGGGCTGAACGGGGATGTGTACGCCGCCGCGGTCTATGACGACGGCAGCGGCCCGGCCCTGTACGTCGGCGGCGAGTTCACGCTCGCCGGCGAGGCGGTCGCCAACAACATCGCCAAGTGGGACGGCACACAGTGGCAGCCGCTGGGCAGCGGGATGGGAGGCAGCTTCCCGTGGGTGCGTGCCCTGACCATCTATAACGGTGAGCTGATCGCCGGGGGCGGTTTCACCACCGCCGGCGGGACGGCGGCCAACCGCATCGCCCGCTGGGACGGTAAATCCTGGTCGCCCCTGGGCAGCGGGATGGGAGGCGGCTTCCCGCCCGTGTACGCCCTGACCGTGTACAACGGCGAGCTGATCGCCGGCGGCTGGTTCACCACCGCCGGTGGGACGCCGGCCAACAAGATCGCCCGCTGGGACGGCGCCACCTGGTCGCCACTGGGCAGCGGGATGGGCGGAAAGACCGCAAGAGTGAATGCCTTGACTGTGTACAACGGCGAGCTGATCGCCGGGGGCAACTTCACCACCGCCGGCGGGACGCCGGCCAACTACATCGCCCGCTGGGACGGCGCCACCTGGTCGCCCTTGGGCAGCGGGATGGGCGCACCTTACTCAGCAACGGTGTTCGCCCTGACCATGGACGACGGCGAGCTGATCGCCGGGGGCTCCTTCACCACCGCCGGCAGGACGCCGGCCAACTACATCGCCCGCTGGGACGGCGCCCATTGGTCGCCCCTGGGCAGCGGGATGAACGGCTATGTGACCGCCCTGACCGAGTACAACGGCGAGCTGATCGCCGGGGGCTTCTTCACCACCGCCGGTGGGATGGAGGCCAACGCCATCGCGCATTGGGACGGCACCACTTGGTCGCCCCTGGGCAGCGGGATGCAGGAATGCCAGGGCCCTTTCTGCTGGACGACTGTGAGTGACTTCGCGGTGTACAACAACGAGTTGATTGCCGCAGGCAACTTCACCACTGCTGGCGGGACGCCGGTCAACTTCATCGCCCGCTGGGATCCCGGCGCGCCGCGACAGTGGTCGCCCGTGGGCAGCGGGATGAACGACCTAGTGATTGCCTCGACCGTGCACAACGGCGAGCTGATCGCTGGCGGCGGGTTCACCACCGCCGGCGCGACAGAGGCCAATAAGATCGCCCGCTGGGACGGTGAAAGCTGGTCGCCACTGGGCAGCGGGATGAACAACTGGGTGTATGCCCTGACCGTGTACAACGGCGAGCTGATCGCCGGAGGCGAGTTCACCACCGCCGGCGGGATGGAAGCCAACCACATCGCCCGCTGGGACGGGGCGAGCTGGTCACCCCTGGGTAGCGGGGTGAACGAGAGGGTGGAGGCCCTGACCGTGTACGACGGGGAACTGATGGCCGGAGGCCGGTTCACCACTGCCGGCGGCACGTCAGCCAACTACATTGCCCGCTGGGACGGCCAATCCTGGTCGCCCCTGGGCAGCGGGATGTACAGCAACGGCTACGTATTGGTGTTGACGGAGTACAGCGGTCAGCTGATCGCGGGGGGCCAGTTCACCACCGCCGGCGGGACGCCGGTCAACCACATCGCCCACTGGGACGGCACCACTTGGTCGCCCCTGGGCAGCGGGATGAGCGGCTATGTGACCGCCCTGACCGAGTACAACGGCGAGCTGATCGCAGGGGGAGGATTCACCAGCGCCAGCGGGACGGAAGCCAACAAGATCGCCCGCTGGGATGGCGCCAGCTGGGCGCCCTTGGGCAGCGGGACGAGCACCGGCGCGCTCGCCCTGACCGAGTACAACGGCGAGCTGATCGTCGGCGGCAATTTCACCATCGCCGGCGGCCAGATGTCGGCCTATTGGGCCCGCTGGGGACCCGATGTTCCGCTCGGCGACCTCGATGGCGACTGTACCGTCGGCGTCCTTGATCTGCTCGCCTTGCTCGCCGTGTGGGGACCGTGCGCCGATTGTGAGAATTGCCCAGCCGATCTCGATGGCGATTGCACCGTCGGCATCTTCGACCTCCTCACACTGCTCGCCAACTGGGGATGAAGGGAAGGCTTGCAGGCTTGCAGGCTTGAGGCTTGCGGGGCGTTCACACGTGCGGCGCCGCGATTGTGGCCGTTGCGGTCCACAGGTTCCGATAAGACGTTTTGGGTCCCGGCGCGGCTCGCATTGTGCCGGCGCCCATCGGTGCATCGATCAAGTCGAGGACTGCCTGATGCCGCAATCGTCTTCCCTGAAGTGCATCAGTGGCTTCACGGCGATTCATTCGCTCATCGCGATCCACGCGGGCACGATGCTGAGCGCACCGCAGCCCTTGCAGCGCAGCGGCGACTTGCTTGTGGAGCTTCAGGGCCTGATCCGATCTGAGGCTGCGATCGCCCGCGACAATGCCCGCCGACAAACCGCACGGCAGCGTGAGATCGATTCAGCCCTTGGGGAGATCGACCGGATCGCCGCAACCGCCAGCCGCCGGGCATTCAATCAAGTCTACCAAGAGATGAACGCCGGCGGCATTGGAACCCCGTGCGATGACCCCGCTGAGCTGTATCTTTCCACCGGCTTCAGTGTGTCCACTGCTGGCAACGGCCGGATTTCATTGGAGATCGGAGGCAACGACGGAGTTCAGTCGTTTACCTTCCTCTCCGGCACCGCCATGGCCTACATCATCACGGCGATCAACGAATTCACGGATGAAATCGGCGTGGTGGCGACCCAGAGTCTAGAGAATAACCAACGAGTCGAGCTCCAATCGACTGAAGCCGGCGCGCAACAGTTGGTCATGGTAACGCAGCTCAGCGGGCCCGATCCAATCATCTTTGCCCAAGCCATCGGCGGAAGAGGTTTCTTTGAGCTGACCGACTTCGGGCTCGATGGCATCGTGGCGGACCTCGACTGCGACGGCGTCGTGAACGTGATCGATCTTCTGGCGCTGCTGAGAGCCTGGGGCCCGTGTCGTGCACCGCCCGAGCCATGCCCGGCCGACCTCGATAACGACGGTACCGTGGGCGTCCTCGACCTGCTCGCGCTGCTGGCCAACTGGGGCTGATGCTCCGCCTGCGTAGCTCGCACATGTTCTGTAAGCTCATCACCGCGTCTCAGGGGGCGGTCGTACGGCGTTTTTGCCCCGATTACCCTTGCGTGGCGGTGATTCGCCGGTAGTATAGAGAGTGATCACAGACGCGGCGGACTGAAGTGCTTCAGTCTGCGCCGGGGGTCATAGCCCAGACGAACCGGAACGAATAAAGGAAGGGTCGATCCATGGCACGCACAACGCTGGTTGCCGCCATCGGGATGGCGG
>JADFIM010000026.1 GCA_022566725.1 Planctomycetota bacterium | reverse complement strand
CGCTTCCCATGCACAACCACGCTGAGCCATCCCACTTGGCGACATTTTCCGCCTGAACTCCGCCCGCGCTATCGAAGAAGCCCCCGGCGTACAGGACCGGGCCATGACCGGAACGGTCATCGAACGCGGCCAAGGCCCACACGCCGCCCAAGAATATCCCACTACCCAGTGGGGACCACAGCGAGCCATCCCACTTGGCGATGCGATTGACGGTCACGCCCCCCGCGGTCTCGAAGCTGCCCCCGGCGTAGAGCGCCGGCCCGCCGCCGGAACTATCATCGAACACAGCCAGGGCCCGCACACTGCCATCATCCATCCCGCTACCCAACGGCGACCACGTTGACCCATCCCATCTGGCGATCCGATTGACGGTCACACCTCCAGCGGTTGTGAAGAAGCCCCCGGCGTAGAGCGCCGAACCGCCGCCGGAACCGTCGTCGAACACCCAAAGCGCCCATACGGTGTCGTCCGTGCCCTCGCCCAGCGGTGACCACGATTTGCCGTCCCACTTGGCGAGACGGTTGGCGGCAACGCCTCCCGCGGCCGTAAAGTTGCCCGCCGCGTACAGGGCCGGGCCATGACCGGAACCGTCATCGAACGCCGCCAAGGCGATCACGTCGCTATCCATCCCACTGCCCAGGGGCGACCACGTTGATCCGTCCCATTTGGCGATGCGATTGACGGGCACGCCCCCCGCGGTCTCGAAGCTGCCCCCGGCGTAGAGCGCCGGCCCGCTGCCGGAACCGTCATCGAATACGGCCAGGGCCGTCACCGTGCTGTCCATTCCGGCGGCCAGCGTCGACCACGAGTTCCCGTCCCATTTGGCGATGTTGCTCGCGCCGACGCCGCCGGCTTCGGTGAAGTAGCCCCCGGCGTAGAGGGTCGGGCCGCTGCCGGAACCGTCGTCAAAGCCCGTAAGCGCCCATACGCCGCCGTCCATTCCGCTGCCTAGTGGGGCCCAGCGATTCCCGTCCAACCTGGCGATGCCATTGAGCGTCACCTCGCCGCCGGCGGTGAACATGCCCCCGATGTACAGGGCCGCTCCGTCGCCGGAACCGTCGTCAAGAACGGTCATGGCGAACACGGCCAAGTTTAGGTCAGCCGAAGGAAACTCATCCGACCAGTACGGTTCACACGGCTGGGCGGACACCGCGCGAGCGCCCGTCGCGACGACGGACGCGAACAGAACTGCTTCAAATCGTGGATGCCTATTCATGACAATCCCTTTCTGCAGCGCGTTGCACGCCGCAATAGCGCAGCCGAGTCGCCAGGCATCGAAGCAAACATTTCCAGCCGCGCATCGCACGTTCCGAAGCGCCGGCTTGCTGGGCAGACATTGTTTGCGCGAGGACCGGGTGAACTCCGTGCCGCGCACCGGTGAACAGGCAGGCCCAAAGAAATGACGGCCACGACCTGCCGAAACGTTGACGAGCCCGGCCCCAAAGCGCAAGGCCCGCTCGGCCGCTACCAACACTATAGCGTAGCGGTTGGCGGTTGCAACTGAATTACGTCTGGATTCGGCGCCCGGGATTCGCCGTTACGCGGCCAGGCTGGCGTCGAAACGGATGGCGAGGCGATACCCGTCGCCGCACGGCAGACACCGTACCACCACGCCGCGCTGGGCGGTGCACCCGGGCTCTTGAAAGCCGATGGTCACGATCGCCCCGGGCTCGATCGGCTGGGCACAGGCGGCGCCCAAGCCAAGGGGCGAATAGTCGAGCATCTTCAGGGTGTACATCTCGCCGAAGCGCTCACCGGCCACGCGCGAGGCGCGGGCCACACCTGAGGCGAGCCAGCGATCGTGCTCCCGCCGTTCGAAGCGCAGCGGCGCCGGCGCACCGGCGTCGGTATCGCAGGTCGAGTCGGATGTCTCGCAAGGATTCGCCACGAGCTGCCTCCGTGCCGCCGGCCGTTGCCGTCGGCTCAGTCTGTCTTCGGACAAATCGCAGGCGGCCTTCAGGTCCAACGTCGAGCATTGGCCGGCTTGGGACCGTGATCGCGGATTCCCGGTGTCCCTGGGGGCGGTACACTGGCCAGGTTCCACCGCGCCTGCTCTGATTGGAGGCGATTGCCCCGATGGTCCGTGTTCGTCCATTTCCCGCGATCCGCCCCTTGGCGAACATCGCCGCCCAAGTGGCATCGTCGCCTTATGACGTAGTGAGCACCGAACAGGCCAGGCGGCTCGCGGCTGACAATCCCCGTAGTTTCCTGCACGTGGTTCGATCGGAGATCGACCTCCCCCCCGGCATCGATCCACACGACGATGCGGTGTACGCCAAGGCCGGCGAGAACCTTCAGCGCCTGATCACAGACGGCGTTCTGGTCCGCGAGGACGAGCCGAAGATGTACCTGTACCGCCTGGTGATGAACGATCGCTGCCAGACCGGCCTCGTCTGCTGCTGCCATACCGATGACTATGCGCGCAATGTCATCAAGAAACACGAGAAGACCCGGCCCGACACCGAAGACGATCGAACCCGCCACGTGCTGGCGGTCGGCGCTCACACCGGTGTGGTGTCACTGACATATCGCGACCAGCCTGACATCGAGTCGCTCTTTCAACAGGATGTCAATACTCCCCCGTTGTTTCAATTCAGCGCTGCCGAGGCCAATGGAACCGAGGTGACACATACAGTGTGGACGGTCAGTGATCCGTCGCCGTATTGTGATCTTTTCTCATCCCTCGATGCGGCGTATGTTGCCGACGGGCATCATCGCGCCGCAAGCGCAACTCGGGCCGCGATTCAGCGCAGCGCGGCAAACCCGAACCACGGCGATGAAGAATACAACTGGTTCCTTGCGGCTCTGTTTCCCGCAAGCGAACTGACCATCCTGCCATACCACCGACTCGTCGCGGACCTGGCCGGGCAAACCGCCGAGCACGTGCTTGAGCGGCTTGGGGCTGTCGGCACGCTCACCAACACCGATCAACCGCAACCGCAGCGGCCGGGTGAGTTCGGCATCTACCTGCGCGGGTGCTGGCATCGGCTTGCGCTTGCGGCGGCAACGATCGACCACGCTGATCCCGTCAAGTCACTGGACATCGCGCTGCTTCAGGAACGAGTGCTGGAGCCGATTCTGGGCATTGGCGACGCCCGCCTCGATCCTCGAATCGACTTTGTCGGCGGCAGTCGTGGCATCGATGAACTCCAACGGCGCGTCGACGCCGATCAGGCTGTGATCGCATTCTCACTCTATCCAACCTCCATCGAACAACTCCTGCGCGTGGCCGACGCCGACCTCGTCATGCCGCCGAAATCCACCTGGTTTGAGCCCAAGCTGCGCAGCGGGCTGTTCGTCCATACCTTCGATTAGCGAGCAGCCGCATTCGCCGATCGCGGCAGCTCGCTGATGGGTCTCGTGCGCGGTACACTAGGGGTATGCCCACAGGCTCGCCATCAACCGCCCTGGGCGCTGCCGGCGCCGCCACACCGCCATCGGACACCGCCCTGAACGTGCTGATCGCCGACAAGTTTGAAAAGGCCGGCCTCGACGGGCTAGACCGACTCGGCTGCACGGTCACGTTCAAGGCGAACCTCACCGCCGACGACCTGCCCGCGGCGATTGGTGATCACGACCCCGACGTGCTGATCGTGCGCTCGACAAAGGTCGGCGAGGCAGTCTTCGGGGCTCCGAGCAAGCTGAGCCTGGTGATACGAGCCGGCGCCGGCTACGACACGATCGACGTCACGGCCGCCTCCACGCGCGGGGTCTTTGTCGCCAACTGTCCCGGCAAGAACTCCATCGCCGTGGCTGAGCTCGTCTGGGCATTGATCCTCACCTGCGACCGTCGCCTGCCCGATCAGACCGCCGACCTGCGAGGCGGCACGTGGAACAAAAAGGAATACGCCAAGGCCCCAGGGTTGTACGGCCGAACGCTCGGCGTGGTCGGGCTCGGTCGCATCGGACGGGAAGTCGCCCAGCGCGGCAAGGCTTTCGGCATGAAGGTCATCGCCTGGTCGCGCAGCCTCACACAAGACCAGGCGGACGAGCTAGGAGTCGGCTATTGCTCGAACCTGATCAACCTCGCCAAGCTCGCTGACGTGATCTCCATCAACATTGCCGCGACGGACGAAACAGCCGGCCTCATCGGCTCGAAGTTCTGCGCAGCACTCAAGGACGGGGCATACCTGATCAATACGAGTCGCGGTAGTGTCGTGGATCACAAGGCCCTTGCCAAAGCGATTCGCACCAAGGCGATTCGCGTCGGCTTGGATGTCTACGCCACCGAGCCAGCCAGCACCACGGGCACATTCACCGACCCGATCGTCCAGGAGCCCGGTGTCTACGGCACGCATCACATCGGCGCCTCGACCGAGCAGGCCCAGCACGCCGTCGCCGCCGAGGTGGTCCGCATCGTCGAGAGCTACCAGAACACCGGGCAGGTGCCTCATTGCGTAAACCGCGCGACGTCAACCACCGCGACCAACCTGCTCATCGTCCGCCATCTCAACCGCCCCGGCGTCTTGGCCCACGTGTTCTACACGCTCGGCCAAGCCGGGATCAACGTCGAGGAGATGGAGAACATCATCTACTGTGGCGCGAAGGCCGCCTGTGCGCGGATTCAGCTCGACGACGCGCCGTCCGCCGACCACCTCAACGCCATTCGCGCCAACGACGATGTGCTCAGCGTGAACCTTACGACGATCCCCTCATAAGCGCCCTCGAGTCCGACCCATTGAGATCCGCACGCTCTCCCAACCCCTAACCGCTAACCGCTAATTCTTAAGTCCTGTCTCCGGCCATGACGACGACCACAACCAACGCCACGACCCAAACGAAATCGTTGGCCAAACGGATCTTCAACTTCTCCGCCGGCCCGGCGACACTTCCCGAAGAAGTTCTCCACCAGGCTCAACAGGACGTCTGGAACATCGCCGATTCAGGGATCGGCATCCTGGAGCACAGCCACCGCGGGAAAGTGTTCACCCGTGTCCTCGAAGAAGCCGAGGCCGATTGCCGGGCCATCGCCGGCATTGGCAACGACTATCACGTGCTGTTTCTCCAAGGCGGGGCATCGTTGCAGTTCGCCATGGTCCCGATGAGTTTCCTCGCCTCCGGCCGGACCGCAGACTATCTCGACACCGGCAGTTGGTCGAACAAGGCAATCAAAGAAGCCCGGCTCTTGGGTGATGTCAACGTCGCATTTGATGGCAGCAAGACGAGCTATGATCACATCCCCGCCGACGACGAGCTAAACCTCACGGACGGCGCGGGCTACTCCTACTACTGCGCCAACAACACCATCTACGGGACCGAGTTCAGCCGGCCGCCGGCCACCAATTCCCCGCTGGTCTGCGACGCCAGCTCCGACATCTTCAGCCGCCCGCTGGAAGTGTCCAAACATGCGATCATCTTCGCCGGCGCACAGAAGAATCTCGGGCCGGCCGGCTGCACACTCGTCATCATCCGCAAGGACTTCATGGCCGGGGCCAATGACGGCCTGGCGTCGATGCTCGACTACCGCCGGCACGCCGACACGGGCTCGCGCCTCAACACCCCGCCGGCCTTCGGAATCTACGTCGTGGGTCAGGTCTTCAAGTGGATTCTCCGCCAGGGTGGTCTTGCGGAGATGGCCATTCGCAATAGAGAAAAGGCCGGGATCATTTACCACGCGATCGACACGTCCGGGGGCAGCGGTTTCTACCAACCCGTAGCCCGGCCGGATTCCCGATCGATGATGAACATCACCTTCCGCACGCCCAGCGACGAACTTGACCGGAAGTTCATCGAAGAGGCGCAGCAGCACGACATGGACGGGCTGAAAGGCCACCGCTCGGTCGGCGGCCTGCGGGCTTCGATCTATAACGCATTCCCCAAGGCCGGCTGCGAGGCGCTGGCTTCGCTCATGAGCGATTTCGCGTCAAGGCACGGTTGAACAGGCGCCTCGGGCTGACCGTCAAGCCGCGGCTAATCCCTTGAACGAATTACGGTTGCGTGGATTGCCGCAGCTCGTTGCCCGGCCCCGGAAGCCCGGCTGGGCGACTCCACCGAGTCCCCTTATAGGCCAATGCTCACGATCGGCCGGTGGAGCCGCCAAGGCCCGCTTGCAGCCGGTGGCAGGGGTATGCTATGATTGCAGTTGAGACACAGTCTCAAGAGAGCTCCACGCGATTCCCGTCATGATCACCAACATTGACACGGCGCCTGTCGCCGAGAAGCCCAGCCTCGTCCCGCTGACCAAGATGCACGCCGGGGACGAAGCACGGTTTTGCAGAGCTGACTTGCGCTGCGAAGACTGCGATCTGCTTCGAGCGATGGGCCTGACTGACCATTGCACGCTGCGCATCTGCCGAGGCGGCGAGCCGTGCATCATTGAAGTGAACTCCACCCGCTTGGCGTTGGCGGCGCCGCTGGCCCGGCGAATCCTTGTCACGCCGCTGGGTGATCACCACCAGCCAACGCGATAACCTTTCGATGAGCATCGTCGCCGACACCCCGCGCCCACCCACCGCGGTCGCGCCGTCGGCGCCAGCCCGATTTGCTCTGCTTGGGAATCCCAACGCAGGCAAGACGACGCTGTTCAATCGCCTTTGCGGCATCCGCGCCAAGACCGCTAACTTCCCCGGCAGCACCGTCGAGGCCCGTGTCGGCAAGTATGTGTACCGCGATCAGCGTTATCACATCACCGACCTGCCCGGCGTCTATGGACTCGACCTGAACCTGCCCGAATCAATCCTGTGCCGGGACTTTCTCCAGGGCCGGCTCAGCCGGCGAAATGCGCCCGAGGCCCTGCTGATCGTCGCCGACGCCACCAACCTGGCGCGCAATCTGGTGTTTGCCGCCGGCGCTCTTGCCCAACGTCTCCCGACCGTCGTCGCGTTGAACATGATCGACCTGGCACAGCGGCGCGGCCTGTCAATCGACACCCAGATGCTCAGCCGGCGGCTCGGCTGTCCCGTGGTCGCCGTCAACGCGCGCAGTGGCGAGGGAATCAAGCAGCTGCGGCAAGCTATGGCGGGCGCAACGATCAGCACCGCACAACTGCCGAGCGCCGACCAGCCCGAGACACCCGTTGACTGGGCGAACCGCATTGCCGCCGAGTGCCTCGCCCGGGAGTCCATCGCGCCGGGCCGTGGCCGGTCCGTGACCGACCGGCTCGACGCCGTCTTTACCCATCCGGTGCTCGGTCTGATCACATTCGTAGCCGTCATGGCCGGGCTGTTCCTGACCATCTTCAGCCTGGCGACCGTCCCCATGGGTCTGATCGATCTCATACTCGGCAGCCTTGGCGGATGGCTGGCAACGGTCATGGGGCCGGGGGCGTTGCAGGAACTGGTGGTGGACGGGATCCTGGCCGGCGTCGCGGGCACCGTCGTGTTCCTCCCGCAGATCTGCCTGCTGTTCTTCCTGATCAGCTTGCTCGAAGACACCGGCTACCTCGCCCGTGCCGCGTTCGTGATGGACCGCCTGCTGCGGCGGTTCGGCCTGCCCGGCCAGGCGTTCGTGCCGCTGCTGTCGGCCCACGCGTGCGCGATCCCTGCCATCATGTCCACCAAGCTCATTCCCGACCGGCGCGATCGGATCGTCACCGTGCTGATCGCGCCGCTGTTGAGTTGCTCCGCCCGGTTGCCGGTGTATGTGCTGCTGATCGGGGTGTTGTTCCGAGGCAACGCGCTCGCTGCTGGGCTTGCGTTCAGCGCCTGCTACGGAATCGGGGCGATTGCGGCCCTGTTCACCGCCCTGCTGTTTCGCCGGACACTACTGCGTGGTGCAATCAGACCGATGGTCCTGGAGCTGCCCTCGTACAAGCTTCCGTCTCTGCGCAACGCGGTGCTGACGACCTTCGACCGGGGCGTCGTCTTCCTGCGCAGCGCGGGCACGGTCATCATGGCCATCTGCATCATCCTGTGGTGGCTCAGCAGCTACCCCGCCACGAATCCGCCGGTCGAGGCCACTGCCCTTCGTGCCGAGGCGCAGCTGCTGGTCGTGGTTGACCCCGAAGCTGCGGGCGAACTCGAAGCGCAAGCCGGAACCATCAGCGCGCGACACGCCCTTGCCCACAGCTTTCTCGGGCGGATCGGACACACCGTGGCGCCGGTCTTCAAGCCGCTCGGATATGACTGGCAACTGACCGTCGGCGTGCTGAGCAGCTTCGCCGCGCGCGAGGTGTTTGTGTCAACCATGGCCGTGATCTTCGCCGCCGGCGATCAGACCGACGACCCGCGGGTGCTCCACCGCATCGAAACCGCCGCGCGCGACGACGCAACGCCGGTCTTCACCACCGCCACCGCCGCCAGCCTACTGATCTTCTACGTCCTGGCCATGCAGTGTCTGCCTACCCTGCCTGTCACGCGGCGCGCAACCGGGAGCTGGGGCTGGGCCGCACTGCAATTCGGCTATATGACCGCGCTGGCGTACGTGGCCGCCTTCGGCGTGTATAACGTGCTGCGATTCTTCGGAGTCACCTGATGCGCCTGCCGTTTGACGATTGGCAGTTCTACGTCGTGACCGCCTTGGCGATGGGCAGCTTCTGGATGATCGTGCGCCCGTTCCTGCCCCGCAAGAAGGGGTCGGGGGAATCTCAAGGCTGCCCAAGCTGCGCTTCAGGTTCAGCGGCCCGCCGAACGCCGCGCACTCGACTCACCGTCGGCGGCAAGCGACCCTAACGCGCCCAAGCCTAGGCCAGCACACCCCCATAAAGCCGCGGATGGTATCCGCGGCTCCGTTGCAGTCATGTCGCCGGCCGTGTGGGGATCAGAAGACCGCCGATGGCATCGGCGGCTTTCTGAGGTGTGCCTTAACCGGTAGTCTCGGGTCGTGGCACATCGGACGATCGGGTATCACGTCGTGAAGACCGCCTACGGTCTGTGGCTTCCCGGCGATGAGCGCGGTTCATGGTCGGCGGCCTGGGATGACCAGATCGGCTTCATCGAGCCAAATATGCTCCATCGGGGCGATCCGGTGCGCAAACGCATGGCCACTGAACGCATGATACATCCACCGGTTCAACTGGGCTGCGAAATGATCGCGGTGGTCGTCAACGTGCTCGATGGATGTCAGCAGGCATCGCCATGGTCGATCGCCGCAGTGTCAATCGAGCACAAGCACCTACATTTACTTATGACCTATAACTCCCGCGACCTTGATGGAACGATCAAATGGATGACCCAACGCATGACAAGGGCGATTCATGAATGCACCGCACATGCCGGTCCTGTGTGGGCAAAAAGGAAGTGGCGGGCGTTTATCTTCGATCAACCGCAATGGGTAAACACGATGCAATACATCGAGGCCCACAATGTCCGCCGTGGCCTTCCTCCGCGACCCTATCCCTTCATCACCCCATAAAGCCGCGGATGGTATCCGCGGTCTGATGACCAGGCATTACACCAGGCGGTCCACCAGGGCCATCGCCTGGGCGAGATAGCCTCGGCCGAAGAGGTTGACGTGGTTCAGCACGTGGTAGAGCTGGTAAACGGCGATCCGCGTCTCGATCTGATCGTGATCCTCAACGAGCGCGGCGTAGGCTTCGAAACACGTTCGGGGAAAGCCGCCAAAGAGCCGCATCATGGCGATGTCGGCCCAGCCGTCGCCGATGGAACACGCCGGGTCGATCGCCGCGATGCGCTCGGTTCGATTGTTATCGACGGTCGCCACGGCGTTACCCGACCAGAGATCACCGTGCAGCAGAGCCGGTCGTGGTCGGCGAGGAATGAGCGCCTCCAGCCGGTCGATCACGCGCTGGATGCGGGCGGCTTCATCGCCACGTAGCAGGCGGCGATCCTCGGCCAGGGTCAACTGATGGCCGAGGCGGTGCTCGGCGTTGAACTGCACCCAATCGTCGCACCATCCATTGGGCTGGGGCGTAGCCCCGAGGTGATTGTCGCTGGTGAAGCCATAGCGCCCCTGCGGCGATCGCGTGTCATGGGAATGAAGCGCCGCGAGTTCTTCGCCGAAGCGTCGCCAGGCTGTACTGGTGGCCCGAGCATGTTCGATTGCGGTCATCAGCAGAACGGCGGTGGCGTTGTGCTGGACGACGGCAAGCGGCTTGGGAACCAGGATGGTGTTCGTCGCGGCCAGTGCCCGCAGGCCGGCTGCTTCCGCTTGGAACATCACGAGGTGATCGGCAGAGTTGGCCTTGGCGACCAGCGGTGTGCCGTCGGCGAGCGTGAGTTCGACCACGCGATGAATACACCCGCCTGAGAGATCACGGTCGGCGACGATACGACTGTGAATGCCTGCTTCGCTCAGCGCGTGCTCGATCGCCGGGCGATCATTCATGGCGCAACCGCAAGCAACTCGTCAAGCAGGGCGTCGCAGGCGGAATCGATCAGTTTGTAGATGATCTGGAAGCCTTCGGGTCCGCTGTAATAGGGGTCGGGGACTTCACGAACCGCAGCGGACTGATCGACTTCCAACAGGAGCCGCACCTTCGCTTGGGGCGCACCCATGCGAGCGAGTGCCCGTCGATTAGCCTCATCCATGCAGATGAGGTGGTCGAAGCGGCGTAGATCGGTCCGGGTCAGCTGCCGGGCCCGCCCGGAGAGGATGATGCCGTGTTCGGCGGCAATCGCGCTGGTCCTGGGGTCGGGCGGCTCCCCCACGTGCCAGTCACCGGTGCCCGCAGAGTCAACCGCGAAGCGTTCGGCGACGCCGCGGAGGTTCGCCTTGTGCAAGAACACCCCCTCAGCCAGCGGGCTCCGACATATATTTCCGGCGCAAATAAGCAGAACGCTTGTCTTACCGGATCGCGACATCTCGGTGATTGTGACAACTCCAAAGGCGTTGGCAAGTCATTGGTAGTCGAACTGGCCCCTACCCGTTTGACGCATGGCTCTCAAGATGAGCAGCCGCAGGTCATTCGCCCGTGGCTGTAATGTCGAGGCACCTGAGTAATCTCCCAGGAGCATTACCGGCGGAGATCGCTCGGCTTGACTGGGTTCGCGCTGGCCGACTGTTCGGCTTGTGCGGATTGGTCAGCTTGCACGCCCTGGACCGCTCGTTGCTCACGCCCTGAGGCAAGATGGCGCTGGCGGCTGGCTACTTTGACAGCAATCACCACGATGGAGCCAAAGAGCACGAGCGCAACCGCGTAGACGACGCGCACTCGAAGTTGCGTTCGCATGACCAGCGCAGCCAACGTTACGCCGACGATGGCGAACGCGACACTGACGCCATACACAGCAGAGACAGCTCGCTTGACACCTCCCAGCGCCCGCCGGAGCTGGTGGTGTAGATGTTGATCGTCTGCGGCGGACATCGGCGTCCCGGCCAGCCACCTGCGGATGATCGTGAGAGTCGTATCCATGATTGGAACGGAAAATACCACGAGTCCTGCGAAGACGAGGTGGGTGTGTCCATACTCGCCGAGCATCAGGATGATTACGACGCAGACATAGCCCAGCAGCAGGCTGCCGCAGTCGCCCAAGAAGATGCTGGCGGGATTGAAGTTGTGCGGCAGGAATCCGAGGACC
The DNA here is from genome assembly GCA_022566725.1 of Planctomycetota bacterium. Taxonomy (GTDB): domain Bacteria; phylum Planctomycetota; class Phycisphaerae; order Phycisphaerales; family SM1A02; genus JADFFQ01. The sequence continues at coordinate 6,646 of JADFIM010000026.1, read as the reverse complement.
GCGCCGAGCAGGGCGAGGCACAGGACAACCCGCGCGCCGCCAAGTGCCTCATCGGGGTTCGCATCCGTCGGCAGGCCTTGAAGGGCCATGAGCACACAGATGGCTAACAAGCCAAGGGCCACGATGGCAACGACGCCGGACAGCAGGCCGTCCAGGCCGTCGAGTAGGTTGGCCGAGTTGCAACCACCAAGCACAAAGATGGCGATGAGCGCGGTACCCGTCCAATAGATCAAGTCGAGCGTCACAGCTCCACCGCCGGGCAGAGGAATGTCGAAGACGAGATTCTCGCTACCCAGCAGCGGGTCGAGCCAACTGGCGACCGGCCCGAGGAGGCCGGCGGCCACTCTGACCCCAATGTGGTGATAGGCCAATGCGGCGGCCGCGACGAGTTGACCGGCGATCTTCAGACGCGGCCCCAACCCCCACAGGTCATCTGCCAGGCCGGTGAACATGATGGCGGCCATTCCCAGGACGATGGCCATCGGCACCGGTGCGTAGGTGGCGGCCAGGCCGTCCATGTACACATAGCTCACGGCCACCGCGACCAGAAGGCCGAGGAACACCGCGACGCCGCCGAGATAGGCCACCGGGTAGCGGTGAGCCTTGCGGGCGCCGTCCGGCTGGTCAGTCACATTCCCCGCCAGCGCCAGCCAACGGACAAGAGGCGTGCACAGCAACGTAACGAGGAAAGCGACGATGAAGATGGTGGCATAGCTGTTGAGCAGGCCCATCGCGGAAACGACGATCGGCTCAAGCTCGTCGGTCAGCGCCTCCACCGGCTCGGTCACGAACGAGTTCGCGCCAGGTTGGATCGCCAGCAGCGGCATCAGACGGTTGACTCCAGAGATGATGACGATCTGTGATCCAACTCATACGCCAGGTCGCGAATCGTTTGCACGAGGCCCGTTTGAGCAACGAATCCTGTCGCCTGCCGAATGCGCGTCAGATCCGGCTGACGGTGCCGCAGATCATCAAAGCCCTGGCCGTAAGCGCGGTCATAAGGCACTTTGACGATCGGTGACCGGCTGCCAAGCGCGTCGCGAACCAACTCTGCAAGAGCCCGGATCTCGATGGGCTGGTCGCTGCCGAGATTGAACAGACCTCCTGCGCAGGTCGGGTCCGCCAGCAGCTTGGGCAGGATCGCGACTACATCACGGACGTCGCAGAAGCACCGCGTCTGCCGCCCGTCGCCGTAGACCTCAATCGGCGCCCCGGCAAGCGCTGATGCGACGAACCTTGGCAGGACCATGCCGTAGCGACCAACCTGCCTGGGCCCCACGATGTTGAAGAATCGCACGACAACGACGGGAAGATCATTCTGCTGATAATGGGCCAGGGCAAGGTGCTCGTCAATGGCCTTGGAACATGCGTACGCCCATCGGCTCTGGCTGGGGGGACCGTAGACCACGTCATCGTCCTCTGCGAACGGGATCTGAGTTGACTTGCCGTATACCTCTGACGTGGAAGCGATGAGGATGGGTATTGTTGCCTCGGCTGCGAAGTTCAGTACAGCCGAAGTCTGAAGCACATTCGTTTCAATTGTGCCAATAGGTCGGTCGATCACCAGTCGCACGCCGACGGCCGCTGCGAGATGATAGATCTCATCGATCTCGCTGGGCCCAAGCGAGCGGAGGGCTTGGGAGACGCTCATTTCCATGAAGGTCAAATGCGAGTCATTCGCCCCCTCGAGGTTGCCACGGCAGCCAGTTGTGAGGTCGTCAACCACAACCACGTGATCACCTCGAAGGACAAGATGCTCCACGAGATGCGAACCAATGAAGCCCGCGCCGCCGGTCACAAGAGCAACACGCTGGGTGGATGCAGTCGGCATTCGTTGGCAGGTCTTCGCAGGGAACTCATCGGGGCAGGACTGCACTGACTGATTCACTGCAGCGCCATCTGACGACCGCCGAGCAGTCATGACCGTGGAATATCGTTTCTGAAGGTTCGCTGATGCACGATCTGACCTCAAACAGATCCGACTAGGCGGCCTCTTCCTTGGCGTAACGGGCCATCGTGGCGAAGTTCTTCTTGAAATACCCTCCTGCGGTCCCGCGCGGGCGGTTCAGGACAATTCCCAGCAGCTCGCACTGCGCATCAGACAGTTGGTCGATCAGGCGGGCGACGAGGCCGCGCTGCTCCTGGTAGGCGCGGACCACCAGCACTGCCGCATCAAGTTTATTCGCAAGGACCATCGCGTCACCAGCCACCACCGCCGGCGGAGTATCGACCAGCACCAGGTCGTACCGGCTGCCCAGCTCGGCAAGGACGCGATCGAACCGGCTGCCATTCAGTCGCTCATAGATTCGGTAGGTTGGTTGCCCCGCGGCAATGATGTCGATCCCATATTCGGTGCCGGTGATGGCCTGATCGATGGGTATGTCATCGATCAGCAGCTCGCCCAGGCCCGAACCATTCACCGTGATACCCATCGCTGTGTCCAAGCGCGGACGGCGGAAGTTCGCATCGATGATCGCAACCTTTCGACCCACGGCAGTGGCGGCGGCGGCGAGGTTGGTCGCCACCGTCGTGGTCCCGGCTTCGGGCAAGCCGCCAACCAGCAGAAGCGTCTTGTGTCCAGCACGGCTCATCGCTTCGTCGATCCGCGTGCAGAGCTGCCGGTACGACTCGGCCAAGACACTGTTCGGATACTTACAGACGACGAGCTCCGCCGCCTCCGACCTGCAGGGGTCCTCCTGAAGTTCAGGAATCAGCCCCAACACACGAGCTGCGGGAAGTAACTCCAGATCGCTGGCGCTTTTGATGCGCTGATCGGTCAGCTCACGAAGGAAGACCAATCCAGTAACAAGGCCGACAAGCACCAGGACGGTCAATGGAACCACTAGCTCCACCTTCGGGAATGCCTTTTCGCGTGGCCGCAAAGCCCACTGGGCGACGCGAACGCGGGAAGAGTCGGCACGTGCCCGTATGAGCCGAAGTTCCTTGATCAATTCAAGATCGACGTCACGAGTCGCTTCCAGATGGTCTCGTCGGCCCTCCATCGCCTTATACATGGCAATATTCGCGGCAAGCCTGCGCAGTTGAGTGTCCTTCTCCGTATACTCCGTTTGGAGCTCGCCAAGCATGGTCGTGAGGCCCTCGATCTGATCGGAGAACTCATTGAGCTGCGCCTGGAGATTGGCGGTCATGATCTCCTCGATCTTGGCCTCATATTCCAAATCCAAGGCGCGAAGTCTGGTCTCCTCCTTCCCTATAAGCCAATGCTCCGGATCACGGTACTGCTCACGCAGTTCGCGCAGTCTCGTCTTGCTCTGTATCAGAGCCAGCTCATGGGGCCGAACCGCGGGCTTCGCCTCGGCCAGGCGACGGTCATCTTCGGTAGGCTCGACCGTTCCTTCGAGCTTTGCCGCGGTCTGTAGATACGCGGATTGTAGGAGACTCAATGTCGAACTGGACTCCCCCATTCGTTGGCCCAACTCCTGCACAGCCAGCGCCGTCTGGTTGGAACGCGGATCTTCCAGCGAGGTGATTCCCTTCTCGCGAATGAACACTTCGATCTCCTGCGCCAGATCATCAAGATCGCGGGTGGTCTGGTTGAGCTCCGTTCGGAACACCTCGAGGTTCTTATTATAGATCGAGTCATCGAGGTCTTGTCGCTCGCGGATATAGGACCGCGCGATCCAATTCAGCACGATCGGCACATCGGCGGCGACCCCGGCGGACCACCTCAGACCGAAGAGATTGCTGCCACGGATCAACCTTGTGGAAACGTCTTCTTCCAGTTCATCGACCGCTTCATCGACCATGAGCGCGCCATCCGTGTCCACGAATGCCTGCCGAAACCACCAGGTGGCCTGGACGTCCGGCTGCCTGACGGCGGCCATCAGTACCCCACGGCTGGTGAGAAGAATGCTCTCAGTCGAGGCTAAGCGCATGACCAGTTCGTCTCGCGTGAGATCGCGGCTGGAGATGTCACGTGCTTCCTCCAGCCCCGACTGGATCTCGAACAACACCTCGCTCCTGTAGCGCGGCAGAAACTGGTCGAACAAGACGAAGGCCGCCACGCCGAGCACGATGCCCGCAACGCCAGATCCGATGATCAATACCAGGTGGCGCCGCAGGACGCGGAAGGGATCGATCGTCCGCACGCGCGCGAAGGGCACGGCGCTTCGCGAACGGCCGGCGGCTGTCTTCGCGATCGCCTCAGTCGCGCTCTTGAGAGAGCTGGTCACCTCCTGGCTTAGCTCTTGGGCCCAGGCGTCGGCGGCCTGACGACTCTTGCCAATCTCATCCTGCAGAGATCTCCTAATCTCCTCCTGCCCTTTCTCAAGCTCACCGACAGCCTCCACGACCGAATCAGTGGCGCTCTTAAGTGATGCGGTCACCTCCTGGCGCATCTCCTGGCGCAATTCTTCGACTCGAGCCCCTGCTGCCTCGCGACTCTTGTCAATCTCGTCGCGAAGCGAGGCTTCGGCGACCTCCTGGCTTTCCCCAAGCGACGTGAGAGAGGACGTGAGCTGCTGTATCTCCCGACCGCTGTCGCGCCGCAGGAGAAGTACCAGCAGCACAATTGCCGCCAGCAGCAGCCCGATCATGACCACCAACATGGCCCCAGTCATGGGTTTTGTTCCCCGCATGGGCATGCCACGCCACGCAGGGCGATGGGCCACCGGTTTTCACCACGGCAAAGCCAGTGTTGACGGCGCAGCATTTCAATGTGGAATGGCGCCGTGACCAACTCCCCCAAGCGCGTGATGTGTCGGAGGATCATAACACCTGTCGCGCCGGCGACCCTCCAGGGAATCCCGGTCCCCACATCAATACGTGCGCCAAACCATACGACGGTGCTCATAACTCTTGCCTGCTCTGAGACGACACCCCCAGAGCCGGAGGCGTTGGTGCTAGCCACTCATTCTGGTTGAGATATCGTCCGCCAGGAGGTCGATCTCCGCCTGAGTCTCATCATTCGGCCGCAATTCCCCCGCTTTCCGCAGATACTCCAACGCTTCCTGAGGGCGGTCGGTTCGCGCCAATACGTGAGCAAGATGGAGGTAGCTCTCCACAAGCGGCCCATGCTCCATGGAACGGCGCAGGTGCTTCTCAGCCTCGGCGTCCTGCCCAGCCTTGAAAAACGCCCAACCTAGCGTATCGAGGATGTTGGGGTCGTCGGGCACGATGGCGGCGGCGCGTTTCGCATACGCAACGGCCTTGTTCGGATCCCCAAGGTACTGAGCATAGAGGTACGCAACGTTATTCAGCGCAAGGACATCATCCGACCGAAGTGCAATGACCTGCTCGAAGGCCTCCGCGGCGGCCTGGTAATTCACTGCCAGCAGGAGGTACTGGCCGAGCTCGAGCAGCAACTGCGACCGAAATTCGCTATCATCAACATAGCACCGCGCAACAGCCCTGCGCTGAAGTTCAACGGCGCGGCTCACACTCCTTTGCTCGGTAGAAATCCAGTTCCGAGCGAGCCATTGCAATTCATATGCATCCGGGTTGTCCTCGGTTAACTCTGTAACGAACTGCTCGACAACGCTTGGCTCGTCGTCCGCAAACATCAATTGAAGCATGCGGAACCAAGGTCCCAGGTCGGCCTGACCGGGCCGACGTTGCCCGATCTGCTCCCGGTGCTCGCCATAGGCAATGCGCATTTGCTCAAGGGCTTCGGCGCGCTGTCCGTTCCCGTGGAGGGCCCGCGCGTAAACGCTGCGGAGAACCGGCTCGCCCTCAAACGACACACGCGATGAGACCAGCAATTCGATCACCTCTGAGTGATTCGGCCTGTCAACCAGCAGCAACGTTTCGGCTCGCTTGGCCAACCGGCCGACGGACGGTTCCAATCGATACGCTTCGCCGAAGGCGCCGGCTGCCGACCGAATCTCGCGTCGGAGCGCATGAACGTTTCCCTTCATCTCGTAGGCGAGAGCCGACGTCGGATTCTGTTCGATCGCCGTAGCTGCGGCCTGCAGCGCGGCTTCAGTGTCACCGGTCTCCATTTGCAGCTGCACGAGAAGTTGCCACGCGCCAAGGTCTTGAGGCGACTGATTGAGCAGGCGGAACAACTCACCGATCGCCCCCCGCAGATCACCCTTGGTTCGCAGCACCTGGATTCGAACGGTCAAGGTCTCTACGGCGCCGGCCTGCACTTCATCGGCGCGGTTCAGGGCCCTGAGAGCATCGTCCAGAAGGGTCAACTTCCTCGTGCGCCTGAACTCTCCAAGCAAATCAATCGCGCGTTGGATATGCGGCAGCGGGCTCGATGGCAATAACTGTTCCGCCCGAGCCAACGCATCGCGATGCTCGGCGAATCGGCGCTCGGCTTCCTCAACTTCGCCCTGGGAATACAGACGCTCGCCCTGCCCTTGGGCAATGGCCGCAGTCAGCATCACTGTCGAGAAATCAGGACCGCCGGCATCGATCAATTCCTGCAACAGCGGCTGAGCCTTGTCAAACTCCTGCAACTTCGCGTACGCTTCGACCACACGAACCCGAATCGGCCGGATGGCTTGGTCAAACGTCACATCGTCGATGAGCTGGTCGCTCCGACTCGAAAAGACTTCCAACAGGTCGCTGTAGAGCTCAACGGCCTGCTCCCAGAGGCCGTGGGCGAAGTAGAGGTCTGCCAAGGCGCGATCCGCCTCTCGCCGATCGGGGCTCTGGTACTTTCCAGCGCCCGTGAGTG
>JADFIM010000201.1 GCA_022566725.1 Planctomycetota bacterium | reverse complement strand
TGCAGCAGATAACCGTTGTAGGTGAATGATCCGTGCGGGCACAGTCGTTGTGCAACCGAGTTCAGGTCCAACGTCACAGGTTCAGTCGCCTCGTGGGGTAGCGTGATCTGCACCGCGTTGCGTCCGCACAGCGTAGCGGCGGCGCTGCCGGCCCGAGCGTCAAGGAAGTCGAACCGGCCGTCGGCACAACAGGGACAGCCGCTCGAGCTCCGGGCGCCGCTGATATCGAATCGCCGCGTCTGATTGGCCCACACGTCGATCGACAGCAGCGATCGATCCAGGGCGTCCAGATTGCCCGTGAGGAGCTTGATCGCTTGGGTGACCTGGTGAGCGGCGATGACGGCCGCAGCCGATCCGAGCACGCCCGCGGTGTCGCAGGTCTGACTCGCACCCGGCGGAGGCGCATGGGGAAACACACATCGCAGGCACGGTGTTGATTCCTCTTGCGTCCAAGTGACGGACGAACGGATGCCGCTAGCGCGCTTCCGGGGGTGAGGCAGAATCGGCATCGACATGCCGCCGGTGGCCACCGCCCCGCCATAAATATACGGAAGCCCGAATTTCACAGCCAGATCGTTGAGCAGATATCGCGTCTCGAAGTTGTCCAGCCCGTCAAGGATCAAATCGACGTCTTTGATATGCCGTTCGGCGTTGCGGTGATTGAAATCGTCAACGCGGGCGTGAACGACGATCTGAGAGTTGATGCGCGCGATCTTCGACTTGGCCGCTTCGGCCTTGGGCATCGTCTGTTCGACATCAGCCTCGTCGAACATCACCTGCCGCTGGAGATTGGTCAGCTCGACGGTGTCACGGTCGATGATTGAAAGCGTGCCGACCCCTGCTCGGGCGAGCGCATCGACGATCATTGTCCCTAACGCGCCGCAGCCGACGACCAGGGCATGGGAATCGAGCAGACGGCGTTGGCCGGCTTCGCCGATGCCCGGCAGCAGAATCTGACGGTGGTAGCGGTCCAGATCAGGCATGGCAGATCACACGTGCCAGGTGTCAGATGGCGTTCGCTTTGCCGTCGCCCTCTGGGAGACGGCGATCAGCTCATCGTAGAACCGAAGTCGGCGTGTAACCGGTTCTTGTTCGACCCAACTGACGGATTCGTGAGGCCTGGCGACCTACCACGCGAAGTGAGCGAAGGCCCGGTTCGCCTCAGCCATGCGGTGCGTGTTCGTGCGAGTCTCCATGGCCTTGCCTTCGCCGCGGGCAGCGTCATGCAGCTCGCGGGCCAAGCGGAGGGACATGGGCTTGCCCGATTCGGCCCGGGTGGCTTGGAGAATCCATCGAAAGGCAAGGCTCTGGCGCCGGCGATTACTGACCGCCATCGGCACCTGATAGTTCGCACCGCCCACGCGACGAGACCGAACTTCCACCGCCGGTCTAACGTTGTCCACGGCCTTACGGAACAGATCGATGGCCGTCTTGGGAAGCTCGTCGGACTTGTCCTTATCCAGTTTGGCCTGAATCTGGTCAAGGGCCGAATAGACCAGGCGTTGGGCGACGGCCTTCTTCCCGTCGTGCATCACGCAGTTGATGAACTTGGCCAGGACCTTGTCCTGGTAGTGTGGATCAGGGCGGAGCTGCTTGTCTGAGTTTGTGATTCGACCGCCCATATCTGGTGTTCCTGGAGACCCGCCGCTGTCAACCGTGCGATCTCAAGCCTTCAAGCTTCAAGCCTGCTCCTACTTGCCCCGCTTTGCACCGTACTTTGACCGACCCTGCTTGCGGCCGTCAACGCCCAGGCAGTCCAGGGTCCCTCGAATGACGTGATAGCGAACGCCGGGCAGGTCACGGACTCGCCCACCGCGCACCAGCACGATCGAGTGCTCCTGGAGGTTGTGGCCTTCACCGGGGATGTACGCCGAGACCTCCTTGCCGTTGGACAGGCGAACGCGGGTGACCTTCCGCAGGGCGGAGTTGGGCTTCTTGGGGGTGACCGTGCGGACCTGGAGGCACACGCCACGCTTCTGCGGAGAGCCTTCCAGCTCGCGTACCTTGCTCTTGCGCTTCGGTGTGCGACGAGGGTGACGGACGAGTTGGTTGATCGTCGGCATAGGCAAACAGACTCCCGCAACGACAGACCTGCCAGTCTAGCCGCAACCGCCCTCTGGGGCAACGGCTGATCGAATGATCCTCACCGGCAGGTGCGCGTGCGATGGGGCTCGAAGATCCGGCGGAAGCAGTCCCCGGTCGAGATCACCCATTGCGGTCCTGGCCGGGGTGCCTCATGGTTGGTTCGGCGTGGGGTCGCCACCCTGCTCGGCATCCGGCCAGGGCTCATCGGCGACGATCACCGCGCTCACCCTCCAGTAGCCACGGGCGTTGGACTCATCTTTCTGCCTGATCTTGATGATCTCCAACTCGATCTCATGCCGCCCGGCGGTCAGCTCGGGGACGGGGATCACCAGCGGCTGGACGACCATGCCCGGATGCCATCCGCTGCGGTCCAGGTCGCTGGACCATAGTTCGCGGCCATCGATCCGTTCGCGGCCGCTGGTGGGGTTCAGCGGCCGCAATGTTCCACCGGACTCACACCACGGCCGCCAGCGGGCAATCTCCTCGCCGTCGATCCGCAGCAGGTGCGTTCGGCTGATGAATTCGTCGCCGCCGATCCCGTCTGTTGCGTGGCCGGTGGTGAGGATGCGCAACCGGGGCCTGGCCAGGCCGTTGGGTATGCGGACAGAGGCGCGCAGGCGTGGCTGCTGGGCAGTGACGAGCGGGTTGTGAAATAGCGGCTGGGCGTACACCGGCCGGCGATACCCGACCCCTCGTGAGCTGTAGGTCAGCGTCAAGCTGGCTTCCCAGGCCGGCTTCTGAAAGGTGCTGATGAATAGTCGAAGCGTTTTGGCCCCGGACAGCAGTGGGGCCAGAGCGGTGAGGTCCTGGTGGAAAGTGCCCGGGCCGCCGAAACCGGTGGTGAACCGCATCAGCTCGACCTCTGTCGTGCGGGTTTCGCCCGGCCTCTGTAACAGGAGGGTGACGCTGCCCAAGCGCGTCCACTCGTCGCCGGGTCGCCTCCGACCGTGCGTCTCGGGGCTGAGGGGCTTGACCGTGACCGTGGCCACGATGCGCCGGTCGTCGCGATGATTCTGCGGCGCAGCCGGCAGCCGTATCGCGGTCTCGATCGTTCGGCCGGAGTTGCGGACGACGTAACCGTCGCGCTGCGTGCCGTCAGTCAATTCGGGATCGTGCTCGATCCGTGCAGAGTCGAACACCGTGATAACCGTCTCCTGGGCGCCAAGCGTGCCCGGCCTGGAGAGCAGTACGATCAACACACTTGAGAGCAACGCGAATCGCATAGGGCCTCGAGAATACTGGACACACTGTGGGCGTGGGGCAGTCCAAGTTGTCGGCGGACAGATGCTCCACGGATGAAGATCGACCCCCGCGCCGCCATAGGTGGGGTGTGCTGCGCCCTAGGCTAGGGGCTGAACTCCTCGCGGGCGGCGACGGCCAGCCGGTCGCATCGCTCGTTTTCCGGATGCTCATTGTGGCCACGAACCCAGTGGCAGCTGAGGTTGTGCGGCTGGCGAAGCTCATCAACCAGCTTCCACAGATCGAGGTTCCGGATCGAGGCGTTCCGGGGACGCCTCCATCCCCTGGCCTTCCATTGGTCGAGCCATTCATTCAAGCCCTGGCAAACGTACTGGCTGTCGGAGTACAGATCGATTCGGCAAGCCCCGTCCAGCGACCGGAGGCCCTCGATCACCGACATGAGCTCCATGCGGTTATTGGTGGTGGCCCGTTCACCGCCGGAGCGTTCCTGCACCCGCCGACTCTTGGAGTGCTTGAGGATGTAGGCCCAGCCGCCTGGGCCGGGGTTTCCCGAGCAGGCCCCGTCGGTGTACATCTCGACATGCGGGTTTGGTTGCGGCATCGACGGTGATTGTAGAGGTGTCGGCGGCGCAGGGTTTGTCTACGCGCGATGGTCTCGGCGAGAAGGCGACGATACGATCCGAAGACGTCTCTCGCAGCGAGCGGCGATCCCGGCCGGACATGCCTAGCAGCGTTCATCGCATCGAAGTTCGCCCTCGACCGGGTCACCCCGACCCCCGGGGCGCCGCCGCATGCCGCGATGCTGCCTCGCTGGGTTTCTCAAGTCCCCCGTCACGGATCGACACGGCGGCGGTGTACCTGATCCACGGGGACCTTAGCGAGCAGCATGTCCGGCAACTGGCCGAGGAGCTCCTGGCCGATCCCGTCCTCGAGACCGCGACCATCGGGGCGGCCCCGCCAACGTCAAATGCCCTGATCGAGGTGCATCCTCTTCCGGGCGTGATGGACCCCGATGCGGAGGCCGTCGAGCTGGCGATCCGTGCGATGTTGGGGGCCCACGTCGACGTCCGCACCGCCCGGCGGTACGACCTGCACGGCACCGACGCCTCGACCGCCAGGCTCGTCGCCGAGCGATGCCTGGCCAACACCGTTATTCATTCCATTCACGAGCAGCCGTACCACCCTGAGGCCTTTGTCGCCAGCTCGCCGCAACAGCTGTGCATCGTGTCAGTGCCCCTGAGCGATCTGGATGATGCGGCGCTCGTGAAACTCTCTCGCAAAGCGCATCTCTTCCTGAGTCTGGACGAAATGAAGTCAATCCAGGCGGAGTATCGGCGACTCGGTAGCGATCCCCGCGAAATCGAGCTGGAGACCATCGCCCAGACGTGGTCCGAGCACTGTGTACACAAAACGCTCAAGTCAACGATTCGATACACCGAACAGAGCCGCGGCGTGTCGCCGCGGTCCGCGTTCGCAGAACGCGGCTCTGACTGGCGCAATCGTCCAGGCCATGAGATCAACCCCGATGGATCGATCACCATCCACAACCTGTTCAAGTCCACCATCGTCGCCGCGACCGAGCAACTCATCGCCGATGGCGTCGATTGGTGCCCGTCGGTGTTCGTGGACAATGCCGGGGTGATCGCCTTTGACGACGATCATGCCGTGTGCTTCAAGGTCGAGACGCACAATCACCCTTCGGCGATCGAACCGTACGGCGGAGCGGCCACCGGCATCGGCGGGTGTATCCGCGACATCATCGGCACGGGCCTGGCGGCGAAGCCGATCGCGTCTACCGA